>JANNGV010000644.1:0-6796 GCA_031404055.1 Chloracidobacterium sp. | reverse complement strand
CTGGCCATGCCGATCGAAGCGTTGTCAAATGAACTACGAAACTGTTCTTCACTCTTCTGCAATACCTTACCCATGCGCTCCTGATCGGCAATGTAATGCGAGAGTTCCTCGACATGGCGCCCCAGAAGCTCGGCCCTGCTTTTAGATTCGGTCAGCGTTCTTCCGAATAGATATTTAACCGACAATCCGACGACTGCGATCGGCACCGACACGAGTAGTACTAAGTAACCGTATTCCAAAGCGAGAAGTATTCCGCAGGCAATTGAGATCGCTACCGACACAAGAATCAAAGTTTGCCAGAATTGTTGTTTAGTCCACATAGTACTTGGAACAGAGATTTGGCGGGAAGTATCTGAAGGCAGCCATTTCGCCGGAGATGTCTCACCTGTAGTTTAACTTAGACAAACTTTGTTTTGCAATGTAATTTAGGACCGTGATAAAATTCAATTAGCTGTCGTCTTAACGTCAGCTACTAATCCGAGTTTCGTTCGAAATAGCTCACAAAAAACAATTCGATTCAAAAAAATGCCAATATGGAAATTGGAAACGCGTCGCGGGATTTTGCATTGCTGAATACCAAGGGAGATGAATGGCGGCTGAGTGAACGCCGCGGCACAGTCGTCGCATTGTTGTTTTATCCGGGTGATGAAACGATTGTCTGTACGAAACAGCTCTGTTCTGTCCGCGACAACTGGGCGCGCTATATCGATGCTGGGGCTGAGGTTGTCGCGATATCGCCGGGAACCGAGAGCGAACATCATCAGTTTGCGGCCCATCACGGATTACCTATGCCGCTTTTGGCGGATCGTGACCGCGCTGTAACGAAAATGTACGGAAGCCATTCCTGGATGCCGATTTGGTCGACGCGTGCGGTCGTGATCATTGACGCAAATGGCCTTGTACGCTTCAAAGACGTTATGCTGCGGGCATTTCGTCCGAGTGATGACGATGTGCTTTCAGAAATACACCTCGCTAAATACGACCTTCTTGCCGAACGCCGACTAGCGGTTTCATAAATAATTCTTTCGCATCGCACTATCGTTACGAAAAGCTTTCGCGGTTTCCGGTGAATTAACGCGCCTGAATGTAGGTCGAAAAACACTGGCACGGAGTTTGCGAATACGTCCTCGCAAGCAGGCAGAATGTTCGAAAATCGTTCAAAGGAAGGCGTGAGGTTATGATCAGCTTATTTCAAGGGGAAGAAAGTTCTTATACGCGTACGGTTCGGATGCATGGGAAAAAGCAAGAGGACATCGGAACTATAAGTCGTAAGGCCGAAAAGGTTGACACTGAAGACAGGCCGACAGTTTATGAGGCCGCCCGGATAATCTACTGCAATGCAAAGCGGCGGCAGTTCAAGAAGCCTTCAAATATTTTTTAAGTAGAGAGGAAATTTATGCCAAAGGCAAAAGATGGAACAAGCAAATATACTTCTAAACAGGAAAGGAAGGCTGAACACATTGAAGAGAGCTACGTAAAAAAGGGGCTTTCAAAAGACGAAGCCGAAAGCCGGGCTTGGGCGACCCTAAACAAACAGGATGGCGGCGGCAAAAATCCGGGCGGGTCAGGCCGCAAGAAAGCTTGATAGTCTATACCGAATGATCCAACGTATCTAGCCGCGCTACCGCAGGAGAAACGGCTTTGGCACTTCCGAATCGTTCGGCAGCAAATAGTAAAGAGCTGACGACGAAGGGGAAACGCCGAGAAGTTCTTCAATCGTTTCGGCGGCTAGCGGTGTCGCGAAGCAATAGCCCTGGCCGAATTGGCAGCCTAACTGGCGAAGTTGTGAAAGTTGTTCAATAGTTTCAACTCCTTCCGCGATTATTTCAAGATTTAGCGACTTGGCAAGATTCACTATTGTCTTCACGATCTCCACGGGCGTGTCAGCGTCCTTTATCTGAGCCACGAACGAGCGGTCGATCTTTAGCGAATTGAGCGGGAAGCGGTGCAGAATGCTAAGACTCGAGAAACCGGTTCCGAAATCGTCGATGCTCAACTTCACGCCGATCTTTTTTAGCTGATCCATCACCGAGGCTACATAATCGATGTTCTCGACCATCGTAGATTCCGTTATCTCGAGTTTCAGACAACGCGGTTCGAGCCCGGTTTTTTGAAGCGAATCGGCAACCAGCGAAACGAGATCGAAGTCTACAAATTGTTTGCTTGACACATTGACGCTTACCCACAGATCGGACGACCTGTGCGAAATCTGCTGCCACGAACGCAATTGACGGCACGACTCTCGCAGTATCCACTCACCTATAGGAATTATCATGCCTGTCTCTTCTGCGATCGGAATAAATTCCACCGGCGAAACGAATCCGAGGACGGGGTGATCCCAGCGGACAAGCGATTCGAAACCTGCCAGAATTCCTGTCTCGAGGGTGACGATCGGTTGATAATAGAGTTTGAATTCGCCGCGTTCCAGGGCGTGACGCAGGTCCGTTTCCATTTGAAGGAATTCAATAGAGCTGGAATGCATTTCGTCAACAAAGATTTCGTATCGGTCGCGTCCCGATCGTTTTGCCTGTTTCAGAGCGGTACCGGCGTCCCGAAGTAAAAATTCCGGCGAGTCATACTCTGCTGATGCTACTGCAATGCCGATGCTCACGGTTGCATACGTTAATACGCCTTCCAAATCGAACGGACGGGACAATTCCTGGCGGATGCGGTTGACTATTAATAAAATCTCATCGAAACTGCTGTCCTCGATAAACATAGCAAACTCATCTGCACCAAGCCGGGCGACTGTGTTTGTTGCCCGCAGGATTTTGCGAAGCCTTTGCGAGGTCTGATTCAACATACTGTCGCCGGCCTGTCGGCCGTAGCGGTCGTTAATCAGTTTAAATCGGTCGAAGTCGATCTGGAGGACTGTCAGGCGGCTGTTCGGTTCCCGCCGAACACGGCTAACCGCAACCTGTAAACGGTCCAGAAAAAGAAAGCGGTTAGGGAGATCTGTGAGGGCATCGTAAAGGGCGTTGTGAAGAAGGCGTTCTTCGTCAATTTTTCGTTCCGTTACGTCGTCGAACTGAAAAATAAAATATCGAGGTTCATTAGAAGCCTCGCGGACGAGCGAAACGTTGAGCCGCATCCATCGCACAGCCCGATTTTTTCGATAGAAACGGGTTTCCAGGGAGAATGAATGAATCGTACCGTCGAGAAGGCGTCCGAGCTTTACGTGGACCGGATCGGCGTCTTCCGGTACAACAAGCGATAAAAGGTAGCCGTCCAAAAGATACTCGGCGTTGCAGCCCAGCATCTTTGCCAGTGAGCGATTTACTTTCAAAAACTGTATGGATGGTGAAACCAGCGCCATGCCCATCGCGGCAAATTCGAAGGCGTCGCGAAACTGTTTTTCGCTTTTTTCGTGCACCTTAGCAGTGAGATTTCCGACGGTTCCGGTTGCCGGATCCTTTGTCACGAATAGCCGGTTTACCGCAAACGCGATGGCCGCGAGAATAATTGCGCCAATTCCTGCCCGCGGCCCGACTTCATAGACCGCGACAGGCGTAATGACAATAAGGGCTATTACCAGGATCAGCAATACAGCCTGTAAAATTAGTTGTCGTGTCGGCATGCGGATAGAAAGCTATTCGTTGAAAAAAAAAGAACGGATAGTCGAGCTTAGTGAAGGTCAGACAAAGTAACCGATCGGCGCCTGGGGGCTGGCCAAAACGGCCAGAAAATTAGTTTAACTTATTCGCAATATTTAACACAATGAAAATTTGTTGCAAGACCTTGGTTCTTCAATAAATTAAAGAATAGAAATTAGCACTTAAAATAGAAGGAACCCACAGACGAAATTTATTAGGTTACCCTGAAACCTAAAGGTGGTTGTCCAAGTTGTTGGCACCGAACCAAAGCTCGATCTTTGGCCTACAACCCTGATGGGCCGCATCTACCTAATACCGGTGAAACCTCAACACCCGGCTTTGCACCTAGGAGCGTCGATATGATATTCTCACTCCTTTGTTATACGACCTATTTCTTGTCTATATAGAGGAGCAATTTATTAAAAATGGCTAACGAAGCAGGCGCACAGATCGGACGAGTCGTGCAGATCATCGGACCGGTCGTCGACGTTGAATTTAAAGATTATTTGCCGCCGATATATCAGGCGATGCGTATTACGTCTGAGGGGTTTGACGTTGAAACAACGGTCGATGTTGTTGCCGAAGTGCAGCAGCACCTTGGCGAAGGCCGCGTCCGTGCGGTTTCGATGCTGCCGACTGACGGCATGGTTCGCGGGATGAAGGTTATTGATCTTGGCGGCCCGATCACGGTTCCGGTCGGCACTGCGACCCTGGGACGCGTGATGAATGTTATCGGTGACCCGGTGGACGAGCTCGGACCGGTTAACAGTGAAACGAGAGCGTCAATCCATCGCCACGCACCTAGCTTTGACGAACAGGCGACATCGCTCGAAATGTTTGAGACGGGCATTAAGGTTATCGATCTCGTCCAGCCATTTCTTCGCGGCGGCAAGATCGGCCTTTTCGGCGGAGCAGGCGTTGGCAAGACGGTGTTGATTATGGAACTGATCAACAACGTGGCTATCGGTTCGGACGGTTTTTCGGTATTTGCCGGTGTAGGCGAACGAACGCGTGAAGGCAACGATCTCTTGCGCGAAATGGTCGAATCGAAGGTTATCCGCTATGGCGATGCATTTAACGAAAATCTCGAAAAGACCGGTGCGTTCGATCTCTCAAAGGTAGATAAGGCACAGCTCACGGATTCGAAGGTATCACTCGTTTACGGCCAGATGACCGAGCCTCCGGGAGCTCGTCTCCGCGTCGCCTTGTCCGGCCTGACCGTCGCCGAATACTTCCGCGATCAAGGAAACGACGTGCTTTTCTTCGTCGATAACATTTTCCGCTTTACGCAGGCCGGATCAGAAGTGTCGGCGCTCTTAGGTCGCATGCCTTCCGCCGTGGGTTATCAGCCGACGCTCGCCTCCGAAATGGGCGAGATGCAGGAACGCATCACATCGACCAAGACCGGTGCCATCACGTCGATCCAGGCCGTTTACGTGCCAGCCGACGACTACACAGATCCGGCTCCGGCGACGACGTTTGCTCACCTTGATGCTGTAACGGCGCTGTCGCGTCAGATCGTGGAGCTTGGAATTTATCCGGCGGTCGATCCGCTCGCCTCGAACTCGCGTATCCTCGATCCGCAGATCGTCGGGGACGAGCATTACAACACCGCGCAGTCGGTCAAAAAGATCCTTCAGCGTTACAAGGACCTTCAGGACATTATCGCAATTCTCGGTCTCGACGAACTCTCGGAAGACGACAAACAGACCGTCGCTCGTGCCCGCAAAATACAACGATTCTTCTCGCAGCCGTTCTTCGTCGGTGAACAGTTCACAGGTTTGAAGGGCGAGTACGTCAAGATCGAGGACACGATCAAGGGCTTCCGAGAGATTCTCGAAGGAAAATGCGACGATATGCCCGAGCAGTCGTTCTACATGGTCGGCACGATCGAGCAGGCGAGAGAGAAAGCCAAGAAGATGGCTGCATCTGCATAACGAATAATGATGAATGGTGAATGGTGAATCGAAGAGTGTCTACGAGATTCACCACTCACCATTCACAATTCACCATTAAGATATGCTTAAGTTAGAAATAGTAACTCCCGAAAAACGCGTTATTGACGAAACTGTGGATTCCGTAACCGTCCCCACATTGACGGGTGAAGCCGGCATTTTGCCCAACCACGCGCCGCTGATTTCGGCGCTAAAGCCGGGCATACTCAGTTTTACGAATAAAGGCACGACCGAGAGACTTGCCGTCGCCGGCGGATTTGTCGAGGTCAGTGCCGACACAGTTTCCGTTATGACGGACACGGCCGAAAGCTCTGACGATATCAATGTTGAAACTGCCCGCGTTGAGAAGGACGCGGCAGAAAAAGCCCTGGCCGCCGTCGCAAGCGGATCGATAGAGGAAACCGAAGATGTTCGCGATCGGCTTGAACTTGCCAACGTCCGGCTTCAACTAGCTGCTCGTCAATAGTAAGTTCATTGGTGGAGCATTTCGCACGGCTGCTCTTTTCTCAAACCGCCACCTCCAATATCACTCAAAGAAATCACAGCCGCCGCAATTGTGCTTTGCTGCTTTGGTTGTGGTAACATCCCTCTTAGACACTATCCTTTCCCACGGCTAAGCTCCCCAAAAAAAGTCCCCCAAAATAGGTTGGAATATGAACACCCTGAATTGTCTCTTCGCACAAGATGCGTTTAGAAATGCCTTCTCGTCCAAAAACTGGGTCGCTTTTTTCGCCCTGACGATCTTCATTTTTTCTGTTTCGTCAGGGCTGACGTCCGCACAGACTTTCGTAAATTCCGCTGCAATTACTATCGCAGACAACGGCCCCGCCATTCCGGCTTATCCTTCGACCATAAATGTTACAGGAACGTCCGGACGGATCACAAAGGTTGTCGTTACGCTAAACGGTTTCACACATGGCCTTCCCGACGACGTCGGTGTGCTGCTCGTGAGTCCGACTGGTCAAAAAGTGAGGCTGTTGCGACGACCGTATCCACCGTGCGCTACCAGCGCGATCTGCGAGCGGAACTCTTCCGATCCGTCCGGCCACAGGTCCGCCAGGGCCGCTTCGTAAAGGTCCAACAGGACCGTGTCCAACAACTCGGTAAGGTGCGTGGAGACTTGGATACCAGGCGAGCCGGCCTCGTGCTGTGCGCGGATTTCCTGGCGGCCGGTCAGCAGTCGCTCGCGCGCGGCCAGCAGCGATTCGCGAAAAACGGGATTAGTCGACATGGCGGGCTTGAAAGGAA
>JANNGV010000643.1:0-4471 GCA_031404055.1 Chloracidobacterium sp. | reverse complement strand
CAATTGTGGGCGGGATTGACGAGCTTTCCGATCTGATTCGCGAGCTTGAAATTCAGGAAGTTATAATCACGGACAACACTATCGCAAGCGAGCGATTATTTGAGGCGATGCTCCAAATTAGCCGGAAGCAAAAGGTCGAGTTTCGCTTCGCGCCAAGCCTGTTTAATCTTTTGCCGCAAAAAACCAGCGTCGAGCAAATCGGTGTTTTGCCAATGGTGCGGCTGTTTCGCGAGCCGCTTTCGGAAATTGAAAGATTTATCAAAAGGCTCTCGGACATCGTTATCTCAACCGCCGCAATTTTGGTTTTGTCGCCGGTTTGGCTGATAATTTCAATATTGATAAAACTCGACTCGAAAGGAGCGGTGTTATTTCGCCAGGAACGCGTCGGTATGGACGGGCGCATTTTTCTCTGTTACAAATTCCGAACGATGCACGCGGATTCCGACGATCTTCTTCATCGCGAGGCTTATCAAAAGAATATTGACGGTGATTCGGACGCCAACGCCGGCGACGCCGAGGCGCCAGTTTTTGGGAAGGTGAAGGACGACCCAAGAGTTACGCGTTTCGGCAAACGATTGCGAAGGTCAAGTTTCGACGAACTGCCGCAAATCCTGAACGTTCTGAAAGGCGATATGAGTGTCGTAGGCCCGCGGCCGCCGATAGCATATGAGGTGGAAGAATATGACATCTGGCATCGAAAGCGTCTGGATATGAAGCCTGGAATTACGGGGTTGTGGCAGGTTTCAGGCAGAAACCGCCTGACCTTTGACGAAATGGTGCGGATTGACCTGTTTTATATCGAAAACTGGTCATTATGGCTAGACCTGAAAATTATTCTTCTTACGCTTCCGGCGATTCTTCGCGGTGATGGTGCGAGATAACTGATTGCAGTGATTCCTCCTGTTCCTGCCTATTCCTCTTATTCCGTGGTGAGGATTTAAGTCCGACCACGGATCAAGAGGAACAAGCAAAATAAAAGAGTCAACGCCGCATTTTGTCGAAAGCCTTGAAAAATTGGTGAGCACCGATGCCGAATATTGCGGAAAGCGTCGAAAAGACCGCTAAAATCTTCAACTCAGCCGAAATCGACGATCCGCGTAGGGAGGCCGCTTCGCTGCTTTGTTTCGCCCTTGCAAGAGATCGAGTTTTTTTGATCGCCCACCCGGAATATGAACTGCGAGACGACGAAGCCGAGTTGTTCGATTTGATCGTAAAACGCAGAGCAAGCAGGGAACCATTTCACCACATCACCGGCGTTAAGGAGTTTTACGGCCTCGATTTTTTGGTATCGCCGGACGTTTTGATTCCAAGGCCTGAGACCGAAATGCTTGTGGCCAAAGGTATCGAGATACTGCGCGGGCTGGACTCGCCGGTTTTTTGCGAAGTGGGCGTGGGCTCAGGCTGTATAGCGGTTTCGCTTGTGCATCATGTAGAGTCCGCGACCGCTGTAGGTCTTGATATTTCGAAAGCCGCCATAGCAATTGCCCGGAGCAACGCCGATAATTATCAGGTTTCGGATCGATTGCGGCTGCAGCTTTCCGATGTTTATTCGGGGTTGTTTAACGAACGCTTCCACCTGATCGTCTCGAATCCGCCATATATTCCGGCTGAAGATATCGCGGGATTACAACCCGAAGTCCGGGATTTTGAGCCGCGAGCTGCCCTGACGGATGACGGCAGCGGACTTTCAATAATCGAAAAAATCGTGCGGCAAGCGCCAACATATCTGAATACAGGAGGTTTTCTCGTGCTTGAGATCGGGATTGATCAGGCTGGACAGATTCGCGATATGTTCGATCCGGAGATATGGTCACGGGTTGAGATCGTTCAGGACTTTCAGGGAATTCCGCGGATGGTTTGCGCCGCCCTGGTTTTGCAGTGAAACATTTGATAACAGGCATCGTAACAAATGGTAGAAGGAATAGAAGCTTGCCTTTTTGTGACGAAAGGAGTTAATATATGCTCGTTTCAGGACAAACAGTTTGAAAAGCTTGCGGGCAACGTTTTTTCAGGTTTCAAGGTGTAAGATCGACCCGTAAAACTTAGTAAGTTCGAACCTTTTTTCGACAATCGGAGGTGATTCTTGTGAAGGGTACGCTTAATGGTTTATTGGCTCTAGTTTCGCTCATTATCGGAGCGGGATCGTTTTACATGTACGTAACCAGCGGTGATAACAAAATGTATTTTATTGCTGCAATTGTGTTTTTGATATTGACACTCGTTTTTGGCGGACTTTTCTTGTCCGGAAGGATGAACAAAACCGAGGAGATACATATCACTGAGTAGATTTTAAGAATTTTTGCGTGCGGCTGGCGAAAGAAGATTACCTTTTTTTTGCCCAGCCGCACCGGACAGTAAACGGTGTGCTTAGAATGCTTTGCAGCATTCAGCGCCCGTTTTTATTTGGCGAACCCGTTTCGACCGATGAATTATGGGCGAATATGCGTTATAATGTTGACTAAAATGTAAGGTTTATACAAGCCTTGGATTTGTTACTTAAAGAGAGCTTTACCGAAAATGCCGAAAATTGCAGATATACAGGAAACGCCGAACCCGAACGCCGTCAAATTCATTTTAAAGGAGCCGGTGTCTCATGGCACTTCGCATTCCTTTAAGGATGCTGAGGCGGCGGCGAGTGATAATCTGGCCAGATCACTTTTTGAAGTCGGTGAAGTGGTGTCCGTTTTTTATATGGACAAAATGATCACGGTCGAAAAGACGGACGACATTGACTGGGACGAGATACTGCCGACTCTGGCGGTGCCGATCCGGGCAGCCGAATCGGTTAAATCGTCCAATGGAAATGGGAAAGCGGCCGCCGCATCGATCGGGGGTGCCATTGCCGCAGCGGCAAGCGATGACCCCAAAATCGCGCAGATCAACGAGCTTCTAGACGAGCGAATCAGGCCGTATCTAGCCAGCGACGGAGGCTGGCTTGAGGTCGTCGAGCTCGAAAACTCGACGCTTAAAATTCGTTATGAAGGAGCATGCGGCAGTTGCCCAAGTTCTCTGACGGGCACCCTTATGGCGATTGAAAATATGATTAAGGAAGAGATCGATCCCGAAATCCAGGTCGTTGCGATTTAGCCATCGTCGCCGGATTTTGCTTTCTTGTTCCTTCCTGTTCATCTTCTTTCGTGGTTGGGATTTAAGAGCTTTTACCACAGAAAAAGATGAACAGAAAGGAACAAGATGAATGGAAAAAAGCCTTTTCGTAACGCCGCGATCGCTCACGCAAATGGTCGGCAACACAAATTGGGGAATGGCCGGTGTAAGTATTTCTTGACACAACACATCAAAATTCGTAATACTTTCAATGGCGGCGATTTACGCTAACTGTCATTTCGCCCAAAAAGCTTTACCTTCTGCCCATAACCGCCAGCCATAGTCATTCCTTAACTTACTGTATTTTCAAGAATTGGAGGAGAAACCCAAGTGAATAGTGAAGAACTCGAACTTAGTTTAAGAACTGAATTCGAGAGTTATCTTAAAGGCGTTCTTGCCGACCTTCGTCAGGACGTTTCCGAATTTCAAAAGAATTTTGAGGCCGAGTTCGATAAGCATAAAGCTCAAACGGACGAGGCTTTCCGAAATCTCGCGAGGCGTTTCGAATCCCATCCAGAATTTGGCCCGTCATTCAGCGAATCCGTTGTAGAACATCTGCGCCTGGCGCGCGATGATGGTGCAACGATAACCGCGGCCGCGTTCGGTGAAGCAGAAAAATTGAATCAGGAAACAGCCCCGGCCGCTGATTTTGACAAACTGCGCGACGCGATCAACGAAATAAGCCGAAAAACATCGCAATCCGAAATTCTTAAATCACTTGTTGATCACGCTTCCAATTTTACGCCGCGTGGTGCATTTTTCATCGTAAAAAACGAGCATTTTGTTGGGTGGAAAGCGTTCGGCAAGGAATCGGTGGCAGACGAGCTTGCCGTTCGCAACATACAGTTCCCGATCTCGGCTAAAACTGTTTTGGCGGACGCGATCGGAGGCCTCGGCACGATTACGGGGTCGAATGGCGGCCATACAGACGACAACCTGTTTCTCGATCCGCTGGAGTTCGGCAAGCCTGACAGAATGTACGCTATACCGCTGACCGCACGTGGCCGCGGGGTCGCCGTCCTTTATGCGGATTATGGAAACGAGGGCGTTCGGTTAAATGCCGAAGCGCTCGAAACTCTTGTGCGTGTTGCGGGTTTGACCGTTGAATTGATCGCCTCTGCGCAGCCGGCACCGGTTCAGCCTGAGGTCAGCCAAGCTCCCGCAGTGAGGGAACCCGAACCGGAGCCGGAAAGCACGTCACGCGACTACGCCCCAGAAAGTGCAGTTGCCGATTATACGGACGAAACTGCAGTTGCCGACTATGCATCTGAAACTGCGTTCGCCGATTACAAAGACGAAGCGGAAGTCTACCGCCATGAATCGATCCCTGAGGTTGAGGTGGTCGAAGAAGAATTCACCGAATCAC
>JANNGV010000642.1:0-3941 GCA_031404055.1 Chloracidobacterium sp. | reverse complement strand
TTATAAAAACCGATTCGATATTGTTCAACGGCAGTGAGAAATTCATTGTTAATTTCCCCTTGAACACTCTGCCGGGAACGCAGACGGCAGAGCTTAAGATATATCCCAATCTTTTTTCGCACGTTGCCGAATCTGTCGAAGGCCTTTTGCAGCGGCCATATGGATGCGGCGAGCAGACCATCTCGTCTACCTATCCGAATGTGATGATCCTGAAGTTCGTCAAAGGCGATACGCCGCTTCGCCGCAAAGCGCAGAAATACCTGCAGAAAGGCTACGAACGGCTGACGGGTTATCAGGTTTCGGACGGCGGTTTCACATATTGGGGAGGCAAGGATACGTCCGATGTCGCGCTGACGGCATACGCGCTCCGGTTTCTGAATGACGCACGAGAGTTTATCGCAGTTGATGAAGACGTCCTCCGCAACGCCGAGCGATTCCTGGTCCGACAGCAGAACGCGGATGGTAGCTGGATAAAGAAATACTCGTGGGGAGCGGTCGAAGAAGCTTCGCGTGCGCCACTGACAACTGCCTATATTGCCCGGACGCTGGCGATGCGGAAATCGAATGCGAAAGCTGTTGGAATCGCCGAATCGTCCGCGGCGATACAAAAGTCTCTCGCGTATCTCCAAAGTAAAACCGCCGTGATCGACGAACCGTACGCCCTGGCTCTTTACGGCTTGGCATCGATTGATGCGGGAGATCGCGAGCTGGCCGCGGCTGTGGGCGAACGGCTCGAAAAGATGGCCATCGCGGATGGCAACACAGTGTACTGGAAACTTGAAACAAACACGCCATTCTACGGCTGGGGTACGCCCGGACGTATCGAAACTACGGCCCTCGTTATCCAGTTGCTGATACGCTTGCGGGGCGAGCAGCTGGCAATTGCAAATGATCTCGTCTCGAAGGGAACGCTATTCCTTCTCAAAAATAAAGACCGTTATGGCGTCTGGTATTCCACCCAGACGACAGTTAATGTGCTCGACGCCTTCCTTGCCTCACTGGCGTCGAACGGGCCGGGTGACGACCAGACTTTCGAGGTTCTGGTAAACGGCGTCTCCCTGCCGACAATTGCAGCGGCAACCGACCAGATCGTTCCCATCACAGTAGAGTTGAAAGGCAATTTACGGGCAACGGATAACTTAGTCGAAATAAAGAACGCGGGAAATTCGCCGCTGATGGTGCAGGTCGTCTCGGGCCATTATATTGACTGGAAGGACGCCGACGTTTCAGCTAAACCGGCCAACGGCTCGCGTGCATTGCGGCTGGATTACAAATGCGACCGCGTCGAGACAGCTATAATGCAGGACGTTTCATGTTCGGTGGAAGCCGAGCGTATCGGGTTTCGCGGCTATGGAATGCTTTTGGCCGAAATCGGAATCCCGCCCGGAGCGGATGTCAGCCGCGAATCCCTGCAGCAGGCGTTAGACGGCGACGGGAACATCAGCCAGTATGATATTTTGCCGGACCGGATAGTTGTCTATATGTGGTCACGGACGGGCGGCACAAAATTCAATTTCAAATTCCGCCCGCGATACGGTATTGACGCTCAAACGCCAGCCTCCGTCGTTTATGATTATTACAACCCAGAAGCCCAGGCGGTGTCGGCGCCGATCAGATTTACGGTGAAATAGGAATGGCGATTTTAACGCTCGGCTCCATGAATGATCAACACCCGGAAACATAGAATTTTGCCTCGATTTCGGCAGCCCATTTATTGTCCTTTATTTTTATTAGGCGGCCTTTCAAAGACGGCATGTCGTCATCGGTTTCGGAGTAATCTTTGTGGTCAAGAAAGCGGCCGGCGAATTTATAGCTTACTCCGTTGACCGTTGCCGTCTGCAAGCTTATCTGTTTTCCGCCAATCGCGATTCGGTCAAATCTAAGGGCAATTTTCGTCTGAATCGAGCCTTTTGGCGCGATCGGCAAAAACAAGGGATCGTCGACGGCCTTTTCATTGTATTCGTGAGTTTGTATATCTAGATAACTGATGTCCGAGAACGCTTTTGGCAAGTTTTCCTCGTTTAGATAGTACTCACCGGACCAGTTTGATTCCTGTTCGTCGTCTTTCCCGACGGAAGCTTCGTTCGCTGTCGGGCCGACGAAGATCGGTTCCGCAAAAACTGGGACCGCTGGAATTTCGACTTGCGGCAAGATCTGTTCGGCAGTCGCTGGTTTTACTGTCAGTCCGTGAACAAACGAGGCTACAAACCCGACACTTTTATATACAAACACACCAAATGTAAATGTTGCGATTGCGGCCAAAATGCCGAGAGGTATTTTTTTTAGTTTCATATTGATCGAACTCCTTAAAGTCGATTCTCAGTTTATTCCGTTTTGAAATCGATCAAAGCGGACAGCCATCACACCCAGTTGTGGATTCCCACAGTTAGCTAATGTCGCTATCCCGCTATCGCCGGTTCGTCCGTCTGATTAGACTAGGAACGGTGGCAATCCTGTTATAATCCGTCGAGACGGAATGTGAGTGCGAACGCGCGGGTGTAGCAGTACAAATCCTAATGTCAATACTTATTGCCGAAGACAACGAGGCACAGCGTCATTACCTCAGCGAATTGCTCGCGGGCGAATTTTCCGCGCATGCTCCGATCTATGAGGCGACCGACGGCGAGATCGCGGTCAGGCTGGCTCTCGAGCATCGGCCAGTACTATCTATTCTCGATATTCAGATGCCAAAGTCTTCGGGTGTAAAGGCGGCTCGGGCGATTTGGCGCGAGTTTCCGGAGGCCCGGATAATTTTCTGGACGCAGTTTCCGCACGAGATCTATATCAACGAAATACGCAAGATCGTTAAGCTCGCCGATCCGCCGCCGACGTACGGCTTTATCCACAAAAACAATCCGGAGGCCCGCTTTCTGCGTTTTGTTTCCGCCGTGCTTGAGGACGGGGCCGATATGATCGATCCGGCATTCAAGGATTCGTTTCAGCGGCCGCTGCTGACGGAATTTGAGGCGGAGGCTCTTCGATATCTTGCTCTCGGATTGTCGAACTGGGCGATCGCCCGCAAATGCAGCCTTAGCCTTCGCGGCGTCGAAAGCCGGCTTGCGACTCTTTACGAAAAACTTCTTCCGCAAAGCTCCGTTGGGACCGATATGGAGGCGTACGACAAATTGGCATACAACACGCGTACCCGGGCGTTCTTTGAGGCGCTCAGGCGCGGTCTGATCAATAGCGACGAACTCGAAAAAGACGAGGCCGACCTGGCTGCCTGGCTTGAACGCGATTGCGTACGATTTCGCGAATCACCGAAATAATAGAATGCGAGTGCCCAGCTATCCAAAGATATTTTCGGCGCTGGCCGTCTGCTTTTTGCTGATCGTACCCGTCCTCACTAATTTTCTTGCTCAAAATTCCCAACCTTCGCCATCGCCATCGCCGCAACCCTCACCCACCGCGTCCGCAACACCGCCGCCACGCTCGCCTTCTCCAACGCCGTTGCCGGGGGCGCAAAATTTTCATCAATGGGGTTCCATCACGCTTTTTAACGGCCTACCGTCGGACAGCGTTCGGGCGATATCACAAACCCTGGACGGCGTGATGTGGTTTGGCACCGATAACGGCCTCGCCCGGTTTGACGGCCGCCGTGTGCAGAATTTTTCGCTTGGAGGCCCGGGCGCAAACCGTGTGCTGGCGCTGGAAACGGCACCGGCGGGAGAGCTCTGGATCGGAACGCGGGCGGGGGCTTTCGTTTATTCCGAGAACAGCATCAAGGCCGTCGAAGGCACGCAGAATGTTGGAATAACAGCCATTTTATTAGGCCAGGAAGTTTTCCTCGGCACGGACACTGGCCTCGTCTTGCGCGTTAAGCCTAACGAGACTGGAACGATCGCGGCTGAAAAGGTGTTCCCAGATCCCATCAGAGCCAACGACGGCAACCCGCTCAGCATCACCAGCCTGGTCGAAAATGAAGGTAAGCTCCTCGCCGG
>JANNGV010000641.1:0-2011 GCA_031404055.1 Chloracidobacterium sp. | reverse complement strand
CGGTAATATCAAGCTGTTCAGCCGTCAATCCGTTCTACTTTAATTGTCGTGCTACCTGATACTGCCGCGCTATATTCATCTTTTCACGGTCGCCATATCCGGCAAGCTGAATGATCTCCATTCGGTCACGCAGAGGGACCGGAATCGGCTGAAGCTGGTTCGCCGTCGCAATAAAAAATACCTTCGAGAGATCAAACGGAAGGTCGAGATAATTATCACGAAACGTATTGTTCTGTGCGGGGTCGAGAATTTCGAGCAAGGCGGCGGACGGGTCGCCCCGATAGTCGTTGCCGAGCTTGTCGATCTCATCCAGCATCATCACCGGATTGTTTACGCCGACACGGCGAAGCGCCTGGATTATTCGGCCAGGCATCGCTCCGATATACGTTCGCCTATGTCCGCGAAGCTCCGCCTCGTCCCGCATTCCGCCCAGGCTGAGCCGCTCGAACTCGCGCCCAAGCGATCTCGCAATCGAACGTCCAAGCGACGTCTTACCTACGCCCGGAGGCCCGACAAACAAAAGTATCGGGCTTTTCGAATCGGGCCTGAGTTTTATAACGGCAAGCGATTCGAGAATGCGTTCCTTTATGTCCTCGAGGCCATAATGGTCTTCGTCCAGGATCTTTTGTGCTTCGTTAAGGTCAAGTTTTTCTTCGCTTGATTTTCGCCACGGCAACTCCAGAACGTATTCAAGATAGGTGCGAATAACGTGATAATCCGGCGCCGATTGCGGCAGGGCCTCCATTCGCTTCAGCTCGCGTCCGGCTTCTTTTCTGACATCGTCCGGCAGATCTGCGGTTTCGAGCCGTTCGCGAAGCTGAGCGGCCTCGGCTTTTTCGCCCTCGCTTCCTTCGTCGCCAAGTTCCTTCTGGATTGCCTTCATCTGCTGTCGCAAAATATAATCGCGCTGAGATTTGTCCATCTCGGTCTGCGCTTCGGTCGCGATCTTCGAACGGATTTGCATTATCTCCAACTCACGGGCCAATGCCGCGTGTGTCAGCGTCAGAAGTTCATCAACCGTATTGGACTCAAGCATCCTCTGCTCAGTCTCAACTCCAAGATCGAGCACCGAGGCAAGAAAATACGCAAGCTGCACCGGATCGGTCTGCGTCATGACCGCCATTCGAATCTCGGGTGGAATGTTTGGCAGCAATGCCAACGCTTCCTGAATCATTCCCTGAATGTTTCGTTTCAGGGCTTCGATCTCTTCCTCGTCCGTTCTTATCAGATCGGGCAGTATCTCGCATTTAGCCTTCAGAAACGGGTCGTCCTGCGTCCATTCCAACACCTTAAAGCGATCAAGCCCCTGTACGACAAGCTGCATGATGCCCTCGTTTCGCATCATGCGTTTAATGTTTACTATCGTTCCAACCTGATAAAGGTCTTCATACTTCGCTTCGTCACCGGTCACGTTCTCGGTTTTGGTGGTTAGGCACGCAATAAGCTTCTCTTCGGTCGCAAGTGCCGATTCCACCGCCTTCTTCGAGCGGTCACGCCCAACCGCGAGCGGCACAACAGTTTCTGGGAAAAGCGTTGTGTTCTGCAGCGGCAGCACCGCAATATCAAAAGTCTCCGGCACCGACTCTTTTTTTATCTGCTTCTGTTCTTTTTTGACTTGTTCCGCCATAACAATTTATTTTTCGGCCTTCAGTCTTTCAATTTCGGCTTTCAATTTTTCAACTTCATTTTCGGATTTTGCCTTCAGCCTCTCCAATTCACCTTCGGACTCTTCCAGCGTCCGTAAAAACTGCTTTGCCTGCGGATCGAACAGCCGAAAATTATTTTCCGTCCGCACGATTTCAAGCTCCAGCCGCGAAGAATAAATTCTTCCGTCATTTACGGTCGCGGCTAATAGCCTGTCGTTTTGATGGTGAAAGGCCATTATCGGCGCTGGAAGATATTTGAATTCAGGGTCGAGAATGTAATATTCCTCGACACCAAGTTGGCCGTAAATTTCTAACTTCTCGCTGATGTCGATTTTCCACGTTCGCTCCGAAGAAACTTCAAAAAT
>JANNGV010000640.1:0-2902 GCA_031404055.1 Chloracidobacterium sp. | reverse complement strand
CAACCTTTTCCGAAGCGAAGGCGTGGACTCTTAAGTCAATTTGTAAATAGAAGATGCACACAACCTAAAAAACGTATTCTAACCACGCTTAAGTTTAAATTTTTCCGAGTATTTTCGCGGGCAAAAATTCTTCTAAATTCTATTCGGCCGCTGCTCAGCCGGAACGTTGATAAAGATGTCCTCGTATTTCTGATATCCGTCTTTGACGATGTCCATCAGGTTGGATTTGTCTATCACTTTTGGCTCGATAAAAATAAACGGAACTTCTTTATTAACGGCCTTCATCGTTTTGGTCGTTTGAAGCTTTTCGCCTTTTGCAAGTTTAATAGCAGCCTCGACCGCCGCGTATGCAAGCGGTTGAATCGGCTTGTAAACCGTCATGGATTGCTCGCCCTGAGCTATGCGCTGCAACGCATCAATTTGCGCATCCATTCCGGTAACTATAACTTTTCCGGCCAAACCCTGCGTCTTTAATGCCTGGACCACGCCGCCCGCTGTCCCGTCGTTCGAGCAAACAAAAGCTGCGACTTCATTTCTATTTTGCGTCAACGCATTTTCCGCAATTTTCAAGGCCTCTTCGGGCGACCAATCCTTGGCGTGCTGGTTGGCGACGATTTTAACATCACCTTTTTCCACTGCCGCTTTTAGAAACTCGTTCTGAGTCTCTTTCATAATCAAAGCATTGTTATCGGTTGGTGCACCAAAAACCAGAACATAGTTACCTTTTGGGGCATTTTTCAACGCATATTCGGCCTGCATTTGTCCCGCCGTCGAGTGAAGGTGCGAGACCAAGACGTCGACGTCATCGGTCAAAATCATTCGATCATAACTAACTACCGGAACACCTTGCTTTTTAGCTTTTTCTACTGCCGTTGCCGCGACCAAACCGTTATGCGGGACGATGATAAGAACGTCGATTCCCTTCGTCAGCAGATCTTCCACTTGTTTTAGCTGCCGCTCATCATTGCTTTCAGCCACGCTTACTGTAACGTCCGCACCAAGCTCGGCAGCGCGTTTTTCGATCAGTTCTTTATCCTTGGTCCAGTGCTCTTTGAGCGTATCCATCGAGAAACCGATGCGTATCTTTTGCGTGCCCGTTTGAGGAGCGGTTGTGTTGTGTCCGGCGGGTGAATTGCTGCACGCGGCCATTGAAAGGACGGCGAAAATGTATGCGGAAAGACGAATTGTTTTCATAGTAAAGTTATAAACGCCAGACCTTGAGGGAATCTCTAAAGTGGTCTGATCCGTGAATTTAGTTGCTTAGCCTTTCGATATGCAACATCGGATTCCAATT
Organism: Chloracidobacterium sp.; assembly: GCA_031404055.1. GTDB lineage: Bacteria > Acidobacteriota > Blastocatellia > Pyrinomonadales > Pyrinomonadaceae > OLB17. The sequence goes on along the minus strand of JANNGV010000640.1, from coordinate 1,608 downwards.
TCCTTCCTTTTAATTTTAAGGCTTTTGCAAGATGGTAGTAAACCTCCGCATTATCCGGCATCAACTCAACCGCTTTCTGAAACTGCAAAATCGCGTCGTCGGTTTTCCCCGCTTTTAGATTTGCAATGCCGGTGTTCAGAGCAAAGGTGCCGGCCTGTCGGTTGGTCTTTATTTTGTTGAGCCGGGCGGCTTCTTGTAATTCTACCCTCGCCGCTTCGATGTTTCCTTTCTGCCTCAAAGCGGTGCCGAGCGTGTTGTGAATCTCCGGAGCGTCCGGCAAAAATTTAAGTGCGGCCCGGAAAAGCTCGATCGCCTCGTCGGTTTTGCCCTGCTGCTGGCGGACAGTTCCAAGCGTGTATATAGCTTCGCCGTAATCGGGCTTGATCTCTCTCGCCCTTTGAAAAGCTGCTCCGGCTTCGTTGAGGTTTCCTTGCTGCAGTAAAATCACGCCGAGAGTGTAATGAATTTCGGGCAGCGTATTCGGCTGAAGCTCTGCGGCACGGCGGAGAGAGGCAATGGCCTCGGCGAATTTGTCCTGCTGTTTCAGGGCCAGAGCGAGATTGTAATAGGCGACGGCATCGCTTGGCGTAAGTTCGATTATCTCGCGGTACTGCGCAACGGCGGCCACAAAATCACTCTTTTGAATATAAGCCATGCCGAGATTGTTTTTCGTAGTGGTGTGGTTGGGCTCGAGCTCCAACCCTTTTCGAAACGCCGCAATTGCACCGTCCGGATCACGTTTTTCGACAAGAACCAAACCGAGATCGTTATAACCCTGGGCAAAATCAGGATTCAATTTGATGACCTGGCGAAACTCTTCGGCCGCTGCGTCAAGGTCGGCGTCCGCCATGTATGCCTGGGCCATCGCCTGCCGCATTTCAAGCGTTTCGGGGGCAAGTTTTACAGCCGTCTTAAGCGATGCCATCGCGGACGGCAGGTCGCCAGTTTTTTCGTAGGCCAGCGCGAGATAATAATGGGCATCGGTATTTGCCGGCATAAGTTTCGAGGCTCGCAAAAGAGCTGCTACCGCTCCGGCCGCGTCGTCTGAAAAATAACGCGCGGTTCCAAGATAATAGTGTGCCTGAGCGAGTGTCGGCTTTAATTTGACGGCGGTTTCGAATGCTTTGATCGCTTCGGGCAACTGATTTTTGGCCGCTAACACAAACCCGAGAGCCGAGTAAGCTTCGGCCGATCTAGGATCAAGCTTTATGGCCGTTCGAAATTCAGCTATCGCACCGTCGGCATCGTTCATTCTTTGCAGAAGACCACCCAAAAGTAGGTGCGGGTCAGCCTGAGCCGGACGCAGGTCGATCGCGCGGCGAAAGGCGTCCTGGGCTTCGGAATATCTCTGCGAATTTTGCAACGCCAAACCGAGAGTGGCGTATGCTTCGTAATACTTCGGATTGGCTTTAACAGCTTCCAGTAATTTATTGACTGCCCTGGCTAAGTCGCCCTTCTTTGCCAGAGCCACGCCTTGCTGAAAAAGCGCGACCGAATTCCCGCGTTTTTGACCAAAAACCGGAACGGCAATTAACGCCGCAAGAATAAATGTGAAGAATAATTTTTTGAAGATAGTCGTGAACATAGCCTAAAAATCGACGCGACACC
>JANNGV010000639.1:0-2223 GCA_031404055.1 Chloracidobacterium sp. | reverse complement strand
CTGCCGACCAACGGTTTTGCCCGTGCGTTCAGCGGCGTTTCGGTCGAGAGTTTTACAAAAAAGATTACGTTTCAAAAACTCACACGCGAGGGCATTCAAAATCTCGGTCCAGCGATCGAAATAATGGCGCGTGCCGAGGGCTTGAATGCTCACGAGCGGGCCGTGTCGATCCGGCTGGCTGAAATTGGGGGCGGAGGCAAATGACGTTCGATCCTGAATTATTGGCCCGCGAAAATATCCGTCGGCTAAGGCCGTACTCTTCGGCGCGGGACGAATTTACCGGTGCGGCCGAAGTCTATCTGGATGCAAACGAGAACGCCTTCGGTTCACCCATAGAACCGCAGTTGAATCGGTATCCCGATCCGCTGCAGAGAGTTCTAAAGGCTAAGATCGCGGAATCGAAAGGCGTAAATACCGAACAGATCTTCCTCGGCAACGGCAGCGACGAAGCGATTGATCTGCTTTTTCGTATCTTCTGCGAACCGGGCCGCGACGCGTGCATCATCTGCCCGCCGACATATGGAATGTACAAGGTCGCTGCCGACATCAACGACGTTGCCGTAAAAGAAGTGCCGTTGACGGCGGATTTCCAGCTCGATATTCCGGAAATTCGCAAAGCAGCCGACCGTTCAACCAAGCTCATTTTTATCTGCTCGCCGAATAACCCGACCGGGAACTCGATGGACCGCGCTGACATTCTCCGGTTAACACAAGGCTTTGATGGGATCGTCGTTATTGATGAGGCGTATATTCATTTTTCGCCTGAAAGTTCGCTTTTAGATGAGATAGATGAACATCCAAATCTGGTAGTGCTTCAAACTTTTTCGAAAGCCTGGGGATTGGCTGCGGCGCGCGTTGGCATGGCCTTTGCGGATGAAAGGGTTATCAAGCTTTTCAATCGCACAAAGCCGCCTTACAACCTCAGTTCACTAGCGCAGGCTGCGGCATTGGACGCAATGAGAAATGAAACTCAGGTAAACGAATGGATCGGCTTGATAACCGATCAGCGAGTGATTTTGGCGGACTCATTGAAACGTCTGAACGTGGTCGAAAGGGTTTATCCATCCGACGCAAATTTCCTTTTGGTTAAGGTTGCCGATGCCGATTCGGTCTACAGATTTCTTCTCGACGAAAAAATCGTCGTTCGCGACCGGAGCAATATCACGATGTGCGAAGGCTGTCTGCGGATAACCATCGGAACGCCCGATGAGAATGAGCGGCTCGTCGAGGCATATAAGAGATTAGAGCTAAACACGCTTTCCGCGATCTCATCAAAAGGAACTCACAAATGAAAAAAGTGCTATTCATTGACCGCGACGGAACGATTATCCGTGAGCCCGTAGACTTTCAGGTCGACCTGTTTTCAAAGCTGCGTTTCGTGCCGGGTGCTATTACCAATTTGGCAAAGATCGCCGCCGAACTCGATTTCGAATTGGTGATGGTAACGAATCAGGACGGTCTCGGCACCGAAAGCTTTCCGGAAGAAAACTTCTGGCCGGCACAGAACTTTGTCCTGCAAACGCTTGCGGACGAAGGCGTCCGATTTGCCGACGTGTTTGTTGATAGAACCATGCCGGAAGAAAACGCGCCGACGCGAAAACCGGGAACCGGAATGCTGGGAAAATACCTGACCGCCGAATATGACCTTGCGAATTCGTACGTAATCGGCGACCGACCGACCGATGTTGAGCTCGCCCGCAATCTGGGAGCAAAGGCGATATTCATAAAGAATACGAACTTCGAACTGGACGCCGATCTAATTTCAAATACTGTCAAGGTGGGTAGGTGGGAAGAGATCTACCAAATCCTTCGGTTGCCCGAAAGGAGAACTTCGCATCGCCGCAAGACAAATGAAACTGACATTCTTGTCGAACTGAATCTCGATGGCACAGGCCGTGCGGAGATATCAACCGGCATTGCCTTCTTCGACCACATGCTTGAACAACTCGCCCGTCACTCTTCGATAAATCTGAAAATAGAAGCGAACGGTGATCTGCACATCGATCAGCACCATACGATCGAAGACGTTGCGATCACGCTCGGCGAGGCTTTCGCGATAGCTTTATACGATAAGACCGGGATGGAGCGGTACGGATTTGTTTTGCCGATGGACGATTGCCTCGCACAGGTCGCGCTCGATTTCGGCGGGCGAAACTGGATCGTTTGGGAAGCCGAGTTCAAACGCGAAATGATCGGCGAAATGCCGACCGAGATGTTCTTTCA
>JANNGV010000638.1:0-2313 GCA_031404055.1 Chloracidobacterium sp. | reverse complement strand
TAACTTCAAAGGCAAATGACGACGAGGCGAAGCATTGTATTAGATTCCTGGCCTGTGATGGCTTACCTGCAGGGCGAACCGCCTGTTGATCGTATTATTGAGATAATCGCTGATGCACACGATCACGGCGACTCGCTCCTTATTTCCGTCGTCAACGCCGGCGAGGTTTGGTACAGCATCGCCAAACGTGGCGGCACTGACGCGGCCGACAGCGCCATTGCCATGATGCGAAGTCTCGGTATCAAGTTTATTGAGGTTGACTGGGCAACGACGCAAATCGCCGCCAGGTACAAAGCACTCGGCGGCATCTCCTTCGCCGACTGCTTCGCCGCCGCCCTCGCCAAGCAAAACAAAGCCACCCTCATCACCGGCGACCAAGAATTTAAACAACTCGAAAAAGAGATCACGATCAACTGGCTTTCATAATTTTATTGATGCACAACCAAGAATATCATAGACATCATAGTACTGCCTGTAGTACTATTTAGTACGACAATTATCATGAAGATTGGCGAGACCATTGACAAACTTGAGAAGGAAAAAAGCAGTACCCGTTTCTCACAGTTGATAAAGATATGTCAGCAGTATTTTTGGCGAGCCCCGCATCAAGGGAAGCCATCACATTTTCGAGACACCGTGGCTGGGCGATCCTCGTTTGAATCTTCAAACCGACAAAGGCAGAGCCAAACCATATCAGGTCGAGCAAGTCATTTCGGCTCTGACGAAGCTGCGGGAACTGCAAAATGAAAAAGGTAATTAAAAAGAATCATCATGGCTAAAGCTAGAACGACAAAAAAGAAAGAAAGTCCCGAATACCGGCCCGAAGAATACAGCTACACCGTGGCCTGGTCTCAGGAAGATAACGCCTTCATCGGCCGCGTTACGGAGTTCCCTTCTTTAGCCGCTCACGGCAGCACTCAGGAAAAAGCCTTGCGCGAAACCCGTACCGTGGTCGCATACGTCCTCGAAGACCTGCTCGCGACAGGCGAACCGGTTCCCGCTCCGATCGGCCGACGCGAATACAGCGGCAAGCTCAACGTCCGCATGCCAAAAGACCTCCACCGCCGCCTCGCCGTCGAATCCGAACGCCAGGGCGTCTCCCTCAACACCCTGATAACCACAAAACTCGCCCGCTCTTAACATTAGTCAGAATCATTCGCGTGAGCGATTGGGATTTACAATTACGATTCTCGATTCACAAATTACGATTCACAATTCACGATTCTCACGATTTATGATTCATGATCGACTTCATCCAATCCGAATTCGCCCACCACGAAAAACCCGCCCCACCAACCGTCGGCCCAAGATCCGACATCGAAAACTTAAACTAAATCTTTCGCTGCCATTATTAGTTGGGACCAAACGCCGAGAAGTGTGCCTATAGGCCGCTCGGATAATATATTTTCCACGTCTTTGAATACTTTGGATTCTTCATTCTGTAGTCGAGGTAAAAGTCAAAATCTCTTTTTGTATTTTCAAATAGCGCGATGTTTTCCTTCGAATATGCTTTCGAAGCCTCGAGATAAAATCCTACGGACTGGTGATAGGGATATACAAAGTTCATTTTTCCCAGCATTTTATGTAGTTTATTTATTGATACCAAATTTGCGGCTTTCTCGTATGCTTTTAGAACTTCCCTTGGGCCGCTTGCATAAATTGGCCTTACAGTTATATCAATTAGTGTTCGCTCGATACTTGTGATGCGAAGGGATTCTCCCAATGGACCTTTTTTTGTTTCTACTCCAAGTTGGTCCGTTTTTTGTCCGTGGGTTATGCAGACTTGTATTCCGTTCGCTTCTGCTACCTCGTTCGAAACACGAGCTTTATTTTTAAAAGCGTGATCAATTGCAACTTGGGTCAAGCTGTTAATGTTCCGTTTGTGTTCCTGGGACTGTTCTACATTTATATAGATCGTTTGAGGATATTCAGTACACAAACCGTTTAAGAACATCGCGGCGCGGTGAGCCAAATACGCATTAGGCTTGAGGGACTGGGCCAGCTCAAAATTAGTTATATTGCCGAATAGGTAGCGTGTTTCTTTTCGGGACGGAAATTCAAAAACTACTTCTTTTAGTTTTTCTTTTTCGCGGAGATATTTTAGTAGTTGCCCTTTTATTAAAGTACGTTGATTTACCCCTACATCGGGCAAGTTTTGAATAACGATTTCCTTTAAATCGTTTTTAGTAAATATTGCGCGACGGCGATTGTCTAAATTCGTTTCTAAGGCTCGTTTAGCTTCTTCGGTTTTGTTTCCTTTACTCATATTTGGAGGTATCGCTGATGTTTATTCGCGTAATATATATATTACGC
>JANNGV010000637.1:0-7235 GCA_031404055.1 Chloracidobacterium sp. | reverse complement strand
TCACCGACGATCGTCTTCAGCTTCACCTCCACGCCGATCTCGTTTAGTTTGCCCGTAAGCCAAAGGCTATTCGTGTCAGTTTTTTCAGGCGTCAAAAGCTCCGAGCCGACGGCGATGATCTCTGCTGATAACATAGAAAAGAGTTGCCCGCGAACTGCACGAATGGACGCGAATGGATGAAATTTTTTCGCTCAATTCGCGTAATTCGCGGGCAAAAATCCGATTTATTAATTTTCGTATATTTCTACAACCGGCCTGCCCTCGCTATTAATATAAGCCCGGTACATTCCTTCGGAATTGAACGAAATTCCAATGTTGCCGAATTTATCGATAGCGATTATGCCGCCGTCGCCGCCCAGCTTTTGCAGTTTCTGTTTTATCACTTTATCTGCGGCAGATTGCACGGTTTGCGCCTGATATTCCATTATCGCGCTGATATCGCGGGCTACGCCAAGACGAATAAAATACTCCCCCCAACCAGTCGCCGAGACAGCGCATGTCTGGTTGTTTGCGTATGTCCCGGCCCCGATTATAGGAGCATCGCCAACACGGCCGTATTTTTTGTTGGTCATCCCGCCGGTCGATGTTCCGGCCGAAAGATCACCGTTTTTGTCCAACGCGACGGCGCCGACCGTGCCGAATTTGTTGTAAGGCATTTCCAATGCGGATTGCGGATTGCGGATTGCGGAATCGATCCACCGGGGAGTCATTAAATTTTGACTTTTTACTTTTTCCTTTTCACTTTTCTCTTTCTCTTCTTTCAGGATCTTTTGCAGTGCATCCCATCGCGGCTGTGTCCAGAAATACTTTTCATCGACCATCTCAATCTTCTGTTCCCTGGCAAACTTCTCAGCTCCCTCGCCGACCATCATCACGTGTTCCGATTTTTCCATAACCGCCCTCGCCAGCGTAATCGGATTCTTGACGTGCCGAAGCCCCGCAACCGCTCCCGCCGCCAGCGTTTTCCCGTCCATTATCGACGCATCAAGCTCATTCTTGCCGTCGTTTGTAAACACCGCTCCCTTCCCTGCGTTGAAAAGCGGCGAGTCTTCCAGAATCCGTATAGCGATTTCGACTGCGTCAAGACCCGGCTTTCCATCCTGAAGAGCCTTATAACCCGCCAGCAGAGCTTCCTCAAGCTTTGCACGGTATTCCTTTTCACGCTCCGGCGTTAGCGACCCTCTTGTGATCACGCCCGCTCCGCCGTGAATAACAAATCCGAGTCGCGGATTCTGCGGCCCCTGGAGTTGCTTGATCTCGGGCATCGAACCTTTTTGGGCAAGGCAGATCGAGGGAAGCATAGTAATGCTTAACATCATTAAAATGAAGGAAAGAAAATTTTTCATACATGAACTCCGTGAAGTGTGGACTCAATGATCAACAGGTTATCACAAAGAAATTGAAGAATTACTTGTAGAGTTACTTGAAAGACCTATTTTCCCTGTAATTCTTGATCTAATCTTATTGTTCATTCCCTGTTCGTCTTGCTCCGTGGTTTCGCTTCTTAACCACCGAACAAGAAGAACAAACCGGAATAAGAAGAACAAGATGAAGCATTTTCGGCATTTCAGGCTTTCAAATTAACAAGTTTTCGACGCATACGTTTTTCAAAGAACCCATATATCGAAACGCGGTTGGCTTGTCGGTCGCTATACCAAAGCCGGACTTTTGAGATTTTGCTCGTACGCCTTGCGGAACGCTTCGCTTTCGGACAGAAGTTTCGCTTCCTCGATCGCCCACGGCGACAACTCCGAATCTCCATTTTGGGACGATTGAAGAAACTCGAACCACGACACCCACTTTATTTCCGCCACTTCTCTTGGGTTGATCACAGGCTCCTGATCCGTGAATCCCGCCAGCACCGGGCAGATCTCGTTTTCTACGACGCCGTCCTTCTCCGCCCAGTAACGAAAATTCGGCAGCATCATCGTAATTTCGACGCCCCGGATACCAAGCTCGTACGACAGCCTGCGAACGGCGGCATCTTCCGTTTTCTCGTTGATCATCGTATGTCCGCAGCACGAATTCGACCACACGCCAGGCCACGTTTTTTTGGTCAAAGCGCGCTGCTGAAGGAGCAATTCGCCCTTTGAATTAAAAAGGAACAATGAGAACGCGCGGTGCAATTTAGTGTTCCCGTTATGAGTTTCGCTCTTTTTTGCGGTCGCCAGGGCATTGTTCTGGTCATCGACAAGCACCACCATTTCGTCAAACTTATAGTACGACCGCCTATACCACGCGTACATAGCCGCCGCGACACCACAGCCGATAATCGCCGGCACGGCCAGTCCGGCGAAGACCGCGAAGGCCGTCCAGAAAAACATGATAAAGAAAGCGCTTGAACCGATCTGCACCGGAGGCGGCAGAAGCGGCCGGAAATAGCTGACGGCGGCCTCCATAATTGTTGAGCCAAGTGCTCCCGACAACATCCAGCCAAGATAATTCGAGGCCGGAACACCATAATATGCACCGCCCTGTGGATATTGCCAGAAACCAAGTCGGACAGCTCCCGGATCCAGTACAAGATCAAAAATGACGAGCAGAAATGTAGAGCAGATGATCCGCTCGATCCGAGAGGCGAACAAGCTTCGGGCAGCAACATAAGCGCAGAGCATCAGGGGCGTCCACGCAAACGCCACTGTCCACGGGACATATCCGAAAAGCTTGTAGCCTAAATGTTCAGAGTAGCCGAAGTGTCCATAAGGAAAGCCAGTGAGAATGGCGAATGTTTCGATCAACAGTGCGTAAATGCCCAGAAGCACAACCAGTTTTATGCCGTCGCTCCAACCGAGCCATCTTCGAAGCGCGTAAAATGCCGGAAGTGCGAAAAGAAGAACGTTTACCGACGAAATGACATGGGACCAACGCGGCAGTTCGACGTTCGCCATAAAGAATGCCCCAACCGCGAGAATAATCAACGCAATCGCTACAAAAACGCTTCGCCTGTGTGTCTTCAACATCGTTAAGCTATACTCAAATCATGCCCGATTTCCGATTCCTGCTAAAGGTCAGCCGACCAAGGTTTTGGCTCTACCTCTTCGGCCCGTACATCATCGGGCTAGCCGCGGGAGCATTAACACGTGGCGATCTTCTTTCGATCAGCACCGTCGTTTTCGGACTCTACTTCCTGTTCCCGGCGAATCTTCTGATTTACGGCATCAACGATATTTTCGACTTTGAAACCGATAAACTCAATCCGAAAAAGCAGGAATACGAGGCTCTTGTCCGTCCCGGTGATGTGCGATCCCTGGTGATCGCCATCCTGTTAACAAATCTGCCCTTCATTATCGCCGCCTTTTTTCTCAACGCAACCACTCTGGCAGCGATGGCGGGTTTCCTCTTATTTTCGATCTTCTATTCCGCACCACCGGTGCGGGCAAAAACTATCCCGATCGTCGACTCGATCTTCAATGTTCTATATATTTTCCCAGGCCTTTTTGCTTTTGCGCTAATTAGCGGAAATTTCCCGGCTACTGCCGCCATCGCCGCCGGCGGGTTATGGACCGCGGCAATGCACGCCTATTCGGCCATTCCGGACATCGAAGCGGACACCCGTGCAGGACTAGAAACGGTGGCCACTTTACTAGGCCGGAACGGGACGCATCTGTTCTGCTCCGCTTGCTACCTGTCATCCGCTCTGCTTGCCTTCCCGTTCCTTGGTGCTCTTGCGGCGGCATGCGGTTTTGTTTACTTGGCGCTGATTCTGATCTCCCTTTACGCTAAACGATACAGTGACATTTTCGGCATCTACAAGTATTTTCCCGCCGTCAATACGGTGATAGGTTTCATTTTATTTTGGTATGTAGCGCTTAATAATTTGACTTAGCTTAATACAAGCGGCTTCCTGCATCGCATCGACGCGAATAGGATTTAGCCCGCAAAACGAAGCATTTCAGCGTCGGTTTATTACAGCAAATTCTCTAACGGTTCCGCCGTCTTTATTCCATGAACCCGCTTGTAAACAAGTTCCGCACTGATCAAACAAATCTGCGTTCCGATTCCAGGATTAGTTCCGGCTCCCACGTAAAATAGATTTTTCACCTTTTTCGACTGGTTTTTCGGTCGGAATATCGCAGTTTGCCAGATGGTATGGGCCAACCCTAAAGCCGTACCTTTGAAACTATTGTAGTCACCCGCGAAATCATCCACCGTATAAATTCGCTTAAATTCGATCTTGTCGCGAAGTCCCGGCAAGTTCATCTCTTTTTCCATCAAAGCCAAGACGTAATCGGAATATTCTTCTTTTTGTTCATCCGAAATCTCCAAATTTGACGCGATCGGCACCAAAACGAACAAATTCTCTTTGCCTTCCGGTGCAACCGTCGGGTCGGTAACGCTCGGAGCACAAACATAGAGCGAAGGCTCGTCCGGCAGCTTCGGGTCTTTATATATGTCGTCAAAGTTTTTCCGCCAATCTTCGGAGAACAGCAAGTTGTGGTGGATGAGCGACGGCAGCTTCTCTTTAATACCGAGATAAATGATAAACGCCGACGGGGCCAAAACTTTTTTATTCCAATACTTTTCGCCGTGTGTCTGCCATTTTTTTTCAAGCAGTTTCGTTTCCGTAAACCACATATCGGCATTTGATATTACGATGTCAGCCGGCACAAACTCACCGCCTACAAGCCGAACGCCGGTGGTAATGCCGTTTTCTACCACAATCTCCGCCACAGGTGAATTGGCACGAAGCTTCGCACTGTTTTTCTCGGCGATCGAAACTAGTGCGTCGATCAACGCATAAAACCCGCCCCGCGGATAGAACACGCCCTGGTTAAAATCCATATGCGACATCAGGTTGTACAAGGCCGGTGCCTCGTACGGAGATGTGCCGAGGAAAACCATCGTGTATTCCATTATTTGCCGCAACTTTTGCGATTTGAAGAACTTTGACACAAACGCGTGCATGTTCGAAAAAACCGAGAGTTTTTGCCCTTCGGTCATCACGCGTTTGTTGAAAAAATCGAAGATAGTGTCATAGTTCTTGTACATGAAATGCTGCGTCGCAACATCGTACTGGTACTCCGACTGTTTGAGATACGCCCGCAGACGCTCGCCCGCACCGGGTTCGATCGCGTCAAACGTACGCGCATCAATAGCTATGTCGGAGTTGATATCTACTGGATCGGAACTGTTTCGAAAGAATATACGATAGGAAGGTGAAAGCTTTTCAAGCGTCAGATGATCGCTTACTTTTTCACCGGCAAGTTCAAAAAAATGTTCGAAAATATCCGGGGCGAGGTACCAAGACGGCCCCATGTCGAAGCGAAATCCTTCCGCCTCAAAAACGTTTGCGCGGCCGCCGAAATTCGCGTTCTTTTCGAGAACCGTTACGTCATAGCCCTTTTTTGCAAACAACGTGGCCGTCCCGAGCCCGCCGATCCCGGCTCCGATCACGACGACTTTTTTATTCATAAACTCCGGCAACGGCCTGTAGCGAGAGCCTTAATTTCTGACCTAAATTTGTCCGAACGCGTCCGGCATAAACGTTATAATTCGCCCGCTCGATCTCGTTCAAAATCGCTTTGTACAACACATATGAAATCCGCACTGCCAGGCGTCCCCGCCAATTCAGCAGCTTTATTCCCGGCAATGCCTCGCGATAGATCTGCCGCGTGCGTTCGATCTGAAACTTCATAAAACGTCTGAAGCGTTCGTCGGTGACGTGAGTGAAAATCTCTCGGCGGTCGAGGCCGAACTGGCGCATCTCGTCTTCCGGCATATAAATACGGCCAAGCTCATCGCAATCCTCGCGGATATCGCGAAGGAAATTTGTCATCTGGAAAGCATAGCCGAGCTTCTCGGCAAACGGAAACGCCGCCTCGGACGAATACCCGACGACCCTAGTCACCATCAACCCGATGACGCCGGCCGAGCCGTACATATAGTCTTCAAGTTCAGCATAATTTCGATACGAATTTTTCTCCTCGTCCTGAAACATGGACTTCAGAAACGCCTCGCCGTACTCAATCGGGATCCCGTATTTGTTGAACGCAAACACAATAGCGTTCATCACATCGTCGTCGCTCCGGCCCGCCGCCATCGCAACAAGCCATTGTTCCCGCCATTCGCGCATTTCCGCCAACGCTGCGTTTCGATCCGGCTTAGTAGGATTGTCGACGATTTCGTCTGGAATGCGTGCAAAGGCGTAAATAGCGTAAATGCCGTTTCGCGTTTCTCTAGGGAAAAATTGCGTGGCGAAATAGAAACTCGTGCCGTACGTCCGTGTGATATCGCGGCACTTTTCAAAGCCAGCCGCCAGACGTTCGTTGTAGGCAGATCTCTTTCGATCGGTTTGTTGCGAAACAGGCATATTGACTTGGCGATGATGAGCCGACGCCCATCTCTCGACTGCCAAAAGGAAATCTGTATTAACACTTTTCTTTCGACATCCGTTCCGATTCGGATTCAGACTGTACTAAAATTTGTCACTAGCCTTGCAGAAACTCACGTACTTTTTTCATATCTTCCCAAACTTCACGTTTCTTGTGCGGGTCGCGCAACAGATATGCCGGATGAAAGGTAGGCATGACCTTTACGCCCAGATATTCCTGAAAATTGCCTCGAAGTTTAGATATGGGGGTTTTTGTTTGCAGAAGATTATGCGCCGCTGTTGCACCCAAAACGACGATGACTTTTGGTTTCACAACAGCCACTTCTCTGAGCAAATAAGGACGGCACGCAGCAGTCTCTATCGGTTCGGGCTGGCGGTTCCCCGGCGGACGGCAGCGGTTGATGTTACCGATAAACACTTCTTCGCGTTGCATCCCTATGCTCTCGATGATCTTGGTCAAAAGCTGCCCCGCACGCCCAACGAACGGAAAGCCTTGCTCATCTTCATCCGCACCCGGAGCTTCGCCAACAAACATCAAATCGGCGTTAAAATTGCCCGAACTGTGAACAACTTGTGTTCTACCCTTATATAATGGACAGCGTGTACAGTTTCCGATCTCAGCCCTGATCGATTCAATTGTTTCGCCCGTTTCCGGCAGGGTTGGCCCGATCTCGCCGAAGAGAGTTTCATCTGTTCCGTTCCGCAACGGTGGAACACCTGGAACAGACATTGGTACTTCATTTGAGTTGTCCTTCATGTTTTGTTCGATTGGCGTAACACCTGCTTCGTAGCTCCTCGTTGGGGCATAAGGGGTTCGCGCGGAAAGCGAGGGCAGCGACGAAAGCCGGGAGCCAGCAGCGATGCTTTGAGAAGATTTCGCCGGAACTGTGCGAATCGGCGCGGG
>JANNGV010000636.1:0-4434 GCA_031404055.1 Chloracidobacterium sp. | reverse complement strand
TGAATAATAGACCGGGCATGTGAGATGTGTACACTTTTGTTCATACGCGTAATATCCGCCATCCGCCGCGCGTATCAGGATCGCCGTGTCATTTTCTTTTGGATAATGAAAATTAAGGGCGTTGCCGGGCGCCAGGGCCTCGGCTCCCTCGATCTTCATCGGTGAAAAACTCTTTGGGAAACTTGCATTGTAAGCCAGTTTTCCCGCAAATCCGGCCGAGCAAAGAAATAAGGCCGATGATGTCAGAAACAGAAAATTGCAGAACTCGCGCCGGGTTACCTGCGATTCTTCGTCGCGTTCATATGGAAATTCGGCTTGATACGGCGCCGTAGCGACCCGTACGCGGTTTTCGCCGGATATTTCGTTCGACGCTTCGCGATCAGTGGCTAGCACGCTTTCAACCGTCTTTTCATTCAAATAGTTAGAATTCATTGCTTTTGTCCGATTCCTCTACTTGTGTATCGATCCATGATCCTTCCGTCGCCTGCTGTCCGGGTTCGACCGCCACGCGGCCCTCGAAAACACCGCAGCCGTCCACTCTTACTTCGTCCGCATCGGTGGGAAGCATCAAATAAACTTTGGTCTCGACATGCTGATTGCCGAAAACATGGGCATTCACCGGCTTTGTGCGGCGAAGCGGTACGATCTGTTCGTATGTGCCAAAAGCGATTGCTCCCGTTGGACAAACGCTCGCACACATCGGCATCAAACCTTCGCTCGTCCGATCAAAACACATATCGCACTTCATCATCAGATGCATCGCCGAATTATATTTTGGAACGCCGAACGGGCAGGCATTTACGCAATTTCGGCAATCAAGGCAGCGGGGTTTTAACGCCGACATTACGACGCCGTCCTCGTTCTGCTTGATCGCATCCGCCGGGCAGACAAGAGCGCACGTCGGTTCCGTGCAGTGCATGCAAACCGTCGGCATCGTCGCGGTAGTTTCGGCCCGGTCGATGTAATCGACAAATATCATCGAATAGCCTTTATGCGTGTCGCACTCGCGGCAGGCCGAGACGCAAGAGCGGCAGCCGATACAGCGTTGCGGGTCAATAAACATAGTTTCTTTCATATTCGTTCACCCCTTACTCCCGTGCTCGCCCCACGAGCCTCGAGGCCGTGATCAAACGGATCAATACCAAAACAAAATAACCGACGATGGCCGCACCAAAATACATGATTGACCCAACCAAGAAAGAGAAAACCTGCAATACAAGCAAATCACGGAAATTGGTCTGATGATTGAGATATTCCGCGACCGATCCGAAGCTGTGGTAATTGTAGTCCCGATAGAAAAATGGAATCCAAGCCATCTTCTCGGCAAAGAAAAGCGTCGTTAAGAGGTAGGTTCCTATGTACAAAAACATGATCGAACCGAAAAAAACAGCAACAGATATCAGCATCGAACCGAATTCAGTATTTGCGTAGCGATGGTTGTAGCCGATAAACGCTGCAATGAGCAGCGAAACAATCACCACAAGATTGTGAACCAGCAGCCATGACTCATGCGAGAATTCTACAAAGACCGTCACAAATATATACAGAGCCAGAAGCATGCCAATAGGGATGCCAAGCCTGAAACTCTGAAGCACTATCGACTTTCTCATCCCTGTTGACGGGTCACCTCGCTCAAGCTTGTACCCTTTCGCCCTTTTCCGAGAATCGGCAATTCGCGCGAATGAATTTTCTCGATCCTCGCGGCGCACGCTTTGTATTCCGGTATTTTCGAGGTTGGATCGAGTTTCGGATTGGTCAGCTGGTTTACGGCAAGCCGTTCGCCCCAATGATACGGGATAAATATTGTATCGGGCCGAATGGTGCGCACGACGAGCGCCGGGAAAACACCTTCGCCTCGCCGGGAAATTACTTTGACACGCTCGCCGTCATTCACCCGCAGTTTCATTGCCGTTTCCGGGTGGATCTCGACATACGGCTCGGGGCATTGCTGGACCAAAAATCCGATTCTCCTGGTTTGATTGCCTGACAGATATTGGTAAACCACACGGCCGCTTGTCAAAATCAGGGGATACTCTTCATCTGGCTTTTCGTCCGCTCCGAAGTATTCGATGGGGTGAAATTTGGCTTTTTTGTCAGGGTGATAAAACTCCTTATTATTAAAGAGGCGTGGCGTTCCTGTATGTTCCTCGGTCGGGCACGGCCAGAAGACACCGTTCTGCTTATCGATCTTTTCGTAGGTTATGCCGAAGTAATCAGCCTTTCCGCCTTTCGACGCACGACGCATTTCATCAAAGATCTCCCGCGAACTATTAAAGTGAAAATACTTTTCGCGGCCCATCCGGCGCGCAATCTCGTTGATGATCCACCAATCCTCTTTTGCCTCGCCCGGCGGGTCGATGGCTTTGTTGATCTTTACCACCCGGCCTTCGGCGCTCGCGGTCACACCTTCGTCTTCGGACCAGGTTGTGCCCGGCAACACGACATCGGCGTATCGTGAAGATTCGCTCATGAAAAAGTCGATATTTACGTTAAATTCGAGACCTTCGAGCGACCGGCGAATATTGTTAATATCCGGCAAACTGACCATTCCGTTGTTGCAGATAGAAAGAAATGCCTTGATGCTCCCAGCGCGCATTTTGTCGAACATCTCGACAACGGAGACGCCCGCCTGCGGTAGTTCTTCTTCCGGCAGGCCCCAGAATTCACAGATATATTTGCGGTGTTCGGGATCATTTATCGACCGCTGACCCGGAAGCTGGTCCGCCTTTTGCCCATGCTCGCGCCCGCCCTGGCCGTTTCCCTGACCGGTAATTGTTCCGTAACCTCGTCCCGGATCGCCGATCTTTCCGGTCGCAAGAACGATATTTATATATGAGAGGACATTATCGACGCCGTTGCTGTGGTGCTCGATGCCGCGGGCGTGCATTATCATCCCTGTTTTGGCCCGGCCGTAAAGAAGGCCGGCCTGAACGATCGTTTCCGCCGGTACGCCTGATATCTGCGATGCTACGTCGGGCGTAAATTTTTCCACCGCGGCCCGCGTGTCTTCCCAACCATTCGTCCTTGTGCGAATAAACTCTTCGTCGATCAGCCCCTCGCGAACAATCACGTTCAGCATTCCGTTTGCGACCGCTACGTCTGTGCCCGGCTTTAACTGAAGATGCAGATCGCCCTGTCGCGCGGTCGGGGTTTCGCGAGGATCGATAACTATCCAGCGGCCGCCATTATCGCGCTGCTGCCAGAGGAACTTATTGAGAACCGGGAATGTCTCAGCGCAATTTGCACCGGCGAGAATCAAGACCTCCGCAAGCGGAATATCGCTCCAAGGATTAGCGGCCCGGTCGATGCCGAACGCCTTGTTGTTACCGGCCGCAGCCGACACCATGCAGAGCCGACCGTTGTAATCGATGTAACGCGTGCCCAATCCGGCCCGTGCAAATTTCCCCATCAAATAAGTCTTTTCCGTTGTTAGCGAAGATCCGGAATATACGCCAATAGCATCCTTACCGTATTTGGACTGGACCTCCTTGAATTTCGACGTAACCAGATCGAGGGCTTCATCCCAACTCGCACGTTCGAAATTTCCGTTTCGTTTTATCAATGGATAAAGCAGCCGGTCCGGATGATGAACTTGCAGATAAGCGGTAACACCTTTTGGACACAGCTTCCCTTCGTTGACCGGGAAATCGTAACGCGGTTCGAATCCAACGACATGCTTATCCGACACAAGCAGGTTCATGCCGCACTGTACGCCGCAATACGGGCAATGCGTTGGAACAACCTTGTCGATCACGCGGCTCCTGCGGGACGGTGGCCAGATCCCAACGCTCGCCATGGTGCGCCGCGATCAAATCGAACGCTTTGCGGATGCAGGTCAGCATGCCCAATGCGAGCACGTCGATCTTCAAAATACCGAGCTCGTCGATGTCGTCCTTGTCCCATTCGATGAAGGTGCGGCCCTCCATCGCGCCATTGCCGACCGGCACGGTCTCGATCAGCGGCCGCTCGGTCAGGATGAACCCGCCGACATGCTGCGACAAATGCCGCGGCATGCCGATCATCTGGCTGGCGAGCTTGACCACGCGCTTGAGGTGCGGGTCGGAGAAATCGAGGCCGGCCTCAGACACGCGTTCGTCGGCGATCTCGCCTTCCATGCTGCCCCAATGGGTCGCGGCGATCGCCCCGCACACGTCTTCGCTCAGCCCCATCGCCTTGCCGACCTCGCGGATCGCCGAACGGGGGCGGTAATGGATCACGGTCGCGGCGATCCCCGCCCGCTCGCGGCCATATTTGGCGTAGATGTGCTGGATCACCTCCTCGCGCCGTTCATGCTCGAAATCGACGTCGATGTCGGGCGGCTCCTTGCGCTCCTCGGAAATGAACCGCTCGAACAGCAAATTGCTGGTCGCCGGATCGACCGCGGTGACCCCGAGCGCGTAGCAGACCGCGCTGTTCGCGGCGCTCCCGCGGCCC
>JANNGV010000635.1:0-14930 GCA_031404055.1 Chloracidobacterium sp. | reverse complement strand
CGAGTTTTGGGGCGATGAGATCGTCTCGGTCGCGACGATCGATCCGCTGCTCGGCGAGGTGCTTGAAAAGCACGAGAACCGTGTGCCGATCTATCCGAAAACCCACTATGTGATGTCGAAGGCGACGATCAAACAGGCCGTCGGCACGATCAAGGCCGAGCTTACCTGGTGGGAAGAAGAACTTGTGAACCAGGGCAAGATCGTTGAAGCGCAGCGTCTGCACCAGCGGACAATGTATGACCTTGAAATGATAAAAGAGATGGGCTTTTGCCGCGGCATCGAGAATTATTCGCGGCATTTGACCGGCAAGCCGCCGGGAGCACCGCCGCCGACTTTATTTGATTACTTACCGAGCGACGCATTGCTTGTGATTGACGAGTCGCACCAGTCGATACCCCAGATCGGAGCGATGTTCAAAGGCGATCAGTCACGAAAAGGTACGCTGGTAGAGTACGGTTTTCGTCTGCCTAGCGCTAAGGACAACCGACCGCTGAATTTTGCGGAGTTTGAGGAGCGGGCGGGCCAAACTATCTATGTGTCGGCGACGCCTGGGCCATACGAATTAAATAAAACCGAGGGCGAGGTGATCGAGCAGATTATCCGGCCGACGGGATTGCTCGATCCGGTGATCGAGGTGCGGCCGGTAAAAGGGCAAATAGATGACCTGTTGGAAGAATGTCGCGTCCGGGCCGAACGCAATGAGCGTGTTTTGGTAACGACATTGACGAAGAAAATGTCCGAGAGCCTCAGCGAATATTTCATGGAAGTCGGCGTGAAGGTGACGTATCTGCACAGTGAGATACTGACGCTCGAACGTATCAAAATTTTACGAGATCTTCGACGCGGCGTTTTTGATGTGCTGGTCGGGATCAATCTTCTCCGTGAGGGACTTGATTTGCCCGAAGTTTCACTTGTCGCGATTCTCGATGCGGACAAGGAAGGCTTTTTGCGCTCGGAACGCTCGCTTATACAAACTATTGGGCGCGCCGCTCGAAATTCCGACGGCAAGGCTATTTTATATGCCGACAAGATCACGAAATCGATGGAGAACGCTATCGGTGAAACTCAACGGCGTCGCGCGATCCAGGAAGCGTACAATACCGAGCACGGCATAACGCCAACGACGATCATAAAGTCGATAGACGCGACGCTTGTGACGGCGTACGAAGCCGATTACTTTAAAGTGCCGCTCGAATTGGACGATTTTGAAGAGTACTCGCCGAAGAAATTGAAAGAAACGATCAACCAGCTCGAAGCCGATATGCGCCACGCCGCAAAGGAAATGAAATTCGAACAGGCGGCGGAGATTAGGGACAAATTGAGGTATCTGAGAGAGAGGGAATTGACGGTGCGATGATAAGACAGGGAACTACCCTTGTGATAATTGTTAAAGTTATATGTTACGTTCGCCTTTATTATTATGCATTTTCGCGGGTTTCTGATCTTGTCGCTCATATTGGGCCTCACATTGCTTTTTGCTTTGATCTGTCGTCCCACGATAGCCCAGGAAAGTCAATTCTTTCAGGGGAAACTCGATCCGGAGCTCGCTCCGGACATGGTGCACGTTTACAGCCGCGTTCTTAGCGGGGTTCCGGAAAAATCGAAATACCGATTTGCTCCGCCGGTACCGAAGGGTTCGGCCATTTCTGGTGGCGAGATTTCAGATCAGCGATCTGCCTCGGGCAATAGCTACTTTTTGCTGGTAGAGCCGCCTAACAAAACTCCATTTCTGTGCGCTGATTTGAATTTGAACGGAGTTATCGAGCAAAACGAGCGGTTTCAGTTTCCTGCCTCCTCTGATCTCGAACAAGTGATAAGGCTTCCAATAAAGAATCCCTTTTTTCAAAGCTTTCCTCTCTATATCAGCTATAAGCGCGGATTCGAGCATCCGAAACTGGCAGCGACCGACCGGCTCATTTTTCAATCCGTCTGGGCCTTGGCTTTTGGTCGCGTTAAGGTAAACGAGAGGAGTGTTTTGTTCCAGTATCCATTCGACCCGCAGGTTACAAAGATCAGCACGACAGAAGGGCTCTTTGGCATTGACGCGGATGGCGACGGAAGGATCAGGAACGAACAGTTTTCACCGGAAACATCTTATGCCTCCAAAGATGAACTCGTTTTTCGTTTGGGCGACTCATACCTTTCGACCTCCGTCATCGATTTTGTAAAGAACGAGATTATCGTCCGGCGGCGGGATAAAAGCGAATATTTCAAGCACGAGCTTGAGGTCGGCAAGGAAATGCCCGATTTTGTTTTCACTGACTTCGAGGGGAAGAAACGGTCTCTGTCGGAATTTCGCGGAAAATATTTGATGATCGATTTTTGGGGTCTTTGGTGCGGCGACTGCTTACGAGAGACGCCTTTTCACGTCGCTGCCTACGAGCGGTTTAAATCCCGCGGCTTTGAAATCCTTGCATTGAATACGGATGAAGATATAGAGCCAGTCAAGGCTTATCTGAAAAAAAACAATATTACCTGGCCGCAGGCCCGACATGAAACCATAAAGACATTAATAGAAAGGACCTATCGTATCCAGGAATATCCTTCATCTATCCTGTTGGCGCCGGACGGCAAGGTTCTTTTGCTTAATCAAAAGAGCTTGCTGGGAAATGAGCTTATTAAAACACTGGATCAGATTCTTTCCAAGTAATTTGCGTAACTTTTATTACAAGCTTTATACGACCGATTCGAGTTATTTGCGAAGTACGATAAGATACCTGAATGCAAGTCAAAACGCAGTTGGACGAGCTGCAAAATTACCTGACGGACGCCAGCAATATGCAGGGCGGACACGCGGAGAAGCTGTTTATTCCGGAATCGGCGGATGATGTGGCGGCGATCCTGCTTGATGCGAATACGCGGAACGTGCAGGTGACAATTTCGGGCGCGAGGACTGGCACTGTGGGCGGTGCGATTCCGTTCGGCGGGCATGTCATTTCGCTTGAGAAGCTGAATAAGATCAAAAGAATCGATAAAGAGGCACTGTCGGCGGTGGTGGAGCCGGCGGTTCTGCTTGCGGATTTTCACAGAGCAGTTGATGCCGAAGGGCTGTTTTATCCGCCGGATCCTACTGAGTGGAGTTGTCAGATCGGCGGAACTATCGCGACCAATGCTTCGGGAGCGAGAAGCTTTAAGTACGGAGCGACTCGGAATTTTGTGACCCGCTTGACGATACTGCTCGCCGGCGGCGACGAGATAAATATTCGAAGAGGTGAGGCGTTTAGTGCCGGCGGAAATATTATCGAGATCGAAACTAACAAAGGTAACCGCATCTCCATCAAGGTGCCGACTTACGAACGGCCCGATGTGAGAAAGAACGTAAGCGGTTATTATAACGAGCAGCCGCTGGATGCGATCGATCTGTTTATTGGGAGCGAGGGCACGCTCGGAGTGATAACCGAGATCGAGTTGTCGCTGCTGCCGAAACCCGAAAGCTTTTTCAGCGGCATTGTGTTTTTTGAAAAGGAAACCGATCTGCTGAATTTTGTGAATGAGGTGCGGGAGCTGTCATTTGCGAACCGCATAGGAACGCGGACATTCTTTTCCGCCGATGGGAACGCGGACAGGAATGTCCGCGTTCCATCGTTGGATGCGACACTGCTTGAGTATTTTGACGCTAATTCTTTGAAGTTCATTTCCGAGAAGTTTCCTGAAACGCCCGGTGACGTCGCTGGTGCCATATTTTTTGAGCAGGAAACGAACGGCGATTCCGAAGACACTTTGCTGGAACAATGGAATGAGCTCCTGGAGAAAAAGAATGCCGATCTTGAGCGTTCGTGGTTTACGACCAACGAAGAGGACCGCGAGAAAATGCGGGCGTTTCGGCACGCTTTGCCGGTATCGGTGAATGAACGTGTTGTGCGTAATAAGCAGAGAAAGATCGGTACCGACATGGCTGTTCCGGATGCAAATTTCCCGGGATTTCTGAAGTTTTATAAACAGACGTTGGATGCGAGCGGCCTCGATTATGTTATCTTCGGCCACATCGGCGACAATCATCTACACGCGAATATTTTGCCGAAGAATGCAGCGGAGGCCGAGCAAGCAAGGCATCTTTACGGGCGGTTTATCGCGCAGGCGGTTATGCTCGGTGGAACGATTTCAGCGGAACACGGTATCGGCAAGCTGAAAAGCAAATATCTGCAAGTGATGATGGGCGAGCGTTATATAAACGAAATGGCTGAGCTTAAACGTGCGTTTGATCCGAATGGAATACTTGGACGTGGGAATATGCTAGCAGAAAGGTTTTTAATTTGATTTTCCCGATGGTTTCTACGAAAGAAAAACTCGGATGTTTGGGCATCCGAGTTTGCTGAAAACAACCTAATCAAGGGTCGTAAAAATGATTAGCTTGTAACTCTTAGGTAAATAGCCAATCACTTGGCAATTTCAAAGATCAGATAATTTGTTCTTTGAGTTTTTTCGGTTTCTTTATTTTAGCGGCGAGGTGAGACGGTTCTACGCATTCATTTAGTTCGCAGGTCCGAATAATTTGAAGATGTTCTATCTCATCTAGTTTGAAAGCTTTAGCGATGCAATAGGCGACTCGATGGGCGTAAACGTTTTCACCCTCAACCATCATTTTACCGTAGCCGCGCGTTGTTTGCGAGCCTTCCCAGATAAGATGTTCACCATCCTTACGGACGCGGCTCCAGAAAAACTTCTGTCGTTTAAAATCCATTTTAGTTGTTAAATACAATTGAGACGTAAAATTCGCGGAACTGCAAAAGCAGCATCTTTGAGTGTACCATATTAGTATTCCGCGTCAGGGCAAATTAAACTCCGTTTAATTTGCTTAATTCTTAAGTATGTTATCTTTGCAAGCTCGCAAATCAATAGTTAAAATAAATACACTATGGCTGTAAAAGCAATTCTAATGGACTTTAACGGGGTCATCATTGATGACGAGCAGATCCAGCTTGATGTGATCCGCGATCTGCTAAAGGCTGACGGTGTTGAGATAAGCGACGAACAGTATTTCGCGAGTCTCGGAATGGACGACCGGCGGTTTGTCGAAGCCGCCTACGAGCGTGCGGGGAAAACACCCGGCACGAACAAGGTGCTCGAGATAACACAGCAAAAAACGCAGAAATGGCGGGAGATAGTTGCAAGTGAACTGCCGTTATTTCATGGCGTCGAGGAATTTATCCGCAAGATGGCGCGTGAATTTGAATTCGGCCTTGTCAGCATGGCAAAGCGCGAGGAAGTAGATTTCGTGCTTGAAAAGGCTGATCTCAGAGACTGTTTTTCGGTTATCGTGACCGCCGAAAATGTAGCCAATTGCAAGCCCGATCCGGAATGCTATCGAAACGCGTTCCAACAGATCGACCTTGTGCGGATCGCGCAGGGACATTTACCGATGACGCATGACGAATGCCTGGTGATTGAAGATTCGCCGCCGGGCGTCGTCGCCGGAAGGCGGGCTGATCTGCCGGTGCTTGGCGTGGCGAATACCGTCCACGCTGACGAGCTACGCAAGGCCGGAGCCGAATGGGTGACCAAAGATCTGGAAGACTGGATGCCCGATTCCGTGCGACGCGCTTTTGCTCATTCCGTTTAGAAGCTCACCGCCGAGACGAAGACAAGAACAATTGAAAATGGAAAATTGAAAACGGAAAATGAAGAGTTAGATCCGCCATTCTCCACTTTCCATTTTCAATTTTCAATTTTCCTGCGTTTCGGCGGTAAAAAATTATGTCAGACCATTTAATTTCGACTGCGGATGCACAATCAGATCTTTTGTCGTGCGCGGCGTATCTGGCCGAGGCGATTCAGAGCCGCGACGGTCTGGCACAGGCAATGCTTACGGTTGTACCGCGGTATTTGTCAAAAGGTGACGTGGATACGGCAGCCGAGCTTGCCAATACGGTTGATGATCCGTTTGTGCGCGACAGATTGTTAATAACGGTCGCGGAAAAGTGCGCCGCTCTCGACGACGATGAATATGCTCTTCAACTTGCCGAGGCAATAGAAGATTTCAGTTTGCAGTCACAGGCCCGTGAGAGCGTAGCGCTTCAGATGGCGGCGAAGGGCGATTTTGAAAAGGCCCGTGAGGTTGCGGATACGATGGATCATCGGGACACGGTGCTTGCCGGGATAGCGATTAAAGAAAAGGCAAACGGCGATGAAAACGCGGCATTGGAAACGGTCGGCGAGATCGGTTACATGGGAACTGCCGTGCATGCATTGTTGTCGATGGCAGCGGGCGATGTTGACTCGGAAGAGTTTGAGCGATCCGCCGAGCTTATCGAAAAAGCGCTGATCGCCGCCGAAGATATTGAGCACGACGAAGAAAAGATCCGCGCATTTATAGAAATTGGAAACGCCTTCATAACCGCCAACCGAAAAGACAGGGCCATCGAAACATTCGACAAGGCTCGCGGTTTTGCGGAGGTGCTGAACAACACTCATCGAGACAATTTTTTGGGCGGCGTTTCCCTGGGATTTTTTCGGTCGGGCAGTTTAGAGCTTGCGGACAGAACACTTGATTCGGTATCGGACAAAACGCAAATGGCCTCTTGTTTGCTTGGGTTTGCGCGGGAATTTTGGCGTCGGGACGAAAAGACGGATGCTCTGGATGCCCTGGAAGAAGCGTACGCGATTCTCCGTTCACAGCACGATTCTGAAACACGGGACAGCAAAGCGAAGTTTGCTCTGTTTACGGCAATCGCTGTTCAATTCGCGGGATTCGAGAAGGGTGAGCGGGCAATCGACATTGCCCAGGAAATTGCGGATGAGAACGAAGCGATGAGTGCCCTTGGCCAGATCGCTCAGATATTAACGATTCAGAACAGCGATGTATTGGCCCGGCAGGCCGTGAATTCGATCCGCGATGACGTCCACAGGATGTTCGCATTGATCAGAGTCAGCGATGCGGCGAAGGAAAACGGCGACAACGAGAGCGCCGGCAAGCTTCTCGAAGAAGCCTATTCCCTTGCTGAAGGCGTGCCGCAACTTGCCTCGCGTTCATCTGCTTTTATCGAATTCGCGAAACGATTTCTGCAATACGGAAATTTAGATCGAGCCCGCGAAATCTCGCTTAAAAATCTGCAAACGATCTCGACGATTCGCGACGAAAGCACCCGGGCCGCATCAATTGCCAATCTGGCCGAGCTTTATTCAGAAGCCAATTTCGAGCTGAATCCCGCCGAAACGGAAGTTTTGCAGAAGCTTGTTCGAAATCAAAGTTTCTAGCCCTTTGACTATTATCTGCTTTTTCTTGTTCCTCTTTTTCAGATCATTGTTTTTTTCGAAAAAGGAACGTCCACTGAATGAGATGAACATAAAGGAACAGGAAAGGACAAGAGGTGAGGGCTTTTACATTGAAGAAAATGTTTTTTCGGAATCGCAGTGCGACCGCCTGATCGAAGCCCTTTCGTTTAATAAAGTTCGGCGAAGCCGGGCCGGAGCTCGGAACTTGATGAGCATAGCGGCCATCTCAGAACTCGCTTTCGACAGGAGGCTTTTAGCAATCACTGAAATCGTTTACGGAAAAGAACTAATTCCATACAAAGCGACGCTATTTGAAAAATCCGGGAAAGCAAACTGGCTGGTCGCTTGGCACCAAGACACAGCGCTACCGCTCGAAAGAAATTTTTTAGATGTCGGATGGGGGCCGTCTTCCAACAAGCAAGGTGTAAATTTTGTTCACGCACCGACTTGGGCATTGTCGAAAATTCTTGCCTTGCGAATACATCTTGACGCATCGACGAGTTCGAACGGCCCGCTGAGAGTAATTCCCGGATCGCATTTAAAGAGATTGACAGATGCAGAAGTGGATCTTTCAAGAAAAGGTAAGCAGGAAATCGAGTGTTTGGTTGGCAAAGGCGGAGTGATAGCCATGAGTCCGCTGATCTTGCATGCATCCTCAAAAGCGGTAATTGACGAACCGCGACGAGTGTTACATATTGAGTATGCCACATCGCTTGAACTTTCTCCGGGCGTTACGCTTGCGATCGCTTGAATCTTAAAATAAATCGCTTCCCACCAAATCATCAAACCCGTCCCGCTTTCGGATTAGTTCGGCTGCACCATTCTCTCGGACCAAAACCACCGGCGGTAGGAATCTTCCGTTGTATTGCGATGCCTGCGCGAGCGAGTAGGCACCGCAGTTTAGCAATGCCAGGACCTCGCCGGGCTGGACGTTTGCAGGCAGCAGCCGATAAGGTGGAAGGCGGTTTTCGCCCTCGATGTCAAAATAAACGTCGCCGCCGTCGCATAATGGACCGGCGAGTTTATATGAGGTGTTGTGGGCTTCGGCTGGACATTCGGCGGAGATTAGATGGTAGTACCACTTGTAGGTTTCCATCGAAAGGAGAATGTTGAAGCCGGCGTCGGTTAGGAGCCAGGTATCGAGGGATGAGGGATGAGGGATGAGGGATGAGCCGGACACAGGCCTTTGTTTCTTGTTGCGTACCGTTGTCAGGCAGATTCCGGCGTCGGAAATTACGCTACGGCCGGGTTCAAGGAGTAGCGTGAAATCGTCGAGAAGGTGTGACGTATTCGAGGCTTCGGCGGCGGTTCTGACCTCCAGCCAGGCGTTTCGGATCGCGTCGGCCGGTTCGAAATCGGCCGAAAACATCTCGCGTTGTTCGTTCGGAAAATCATTTACCAGCGTATTGCCGCGGAGATAATTTACGGGGAAGCCGCCGCCGAGATTTATGTGTTTAAGCTTAACGCCGGTTTCGTTGTAGATGCGGACGAGGGTTTCGAACATCATCGAAAAGGCTTCGGCGTATGGCAAGGCGTCCGGGTTTTGCGAGCCAATGTGCAGGTGGATTCCGGCGAGATCGAGATGCGGTGAATCTTTGTATGCTTGAAACGCGGAGAGAGCTTCTTCGGGCATCATGCCGAATTTTGACGTGAGCAATGCGGTTTGCAGACCGGAGTGTGTTCCTGTTTCAATCTCCGGAACCAGACGCAGGCTGACATTCGCTTTTTTATTTAGTCGTTGAGCTGTTTTTTCGATCAATGAGAGTTCATATAGCGAATCGACCTGAATCGCATAAATCTCCGCGTTTACAGCGTTTTCGATCTCCCAAACTTCTTTGCTCGTGCCGTTAAAAATTATCTGCTCGCCGGTGAATCCGATCTTCAAAGCCTTCCATAGCTCGCCGCCGGAATTGACTTCGATATCGCTGCCGGCTTCTTTTACGGAGCGCAGAATCGCCATTGTCGAGTTGGCTTTTGCCGCATAGCAAAGCTTTAGCGGGCAGTCGATGACGTCCGCCGTTTTTCTTAAACGGTCGATATTATGGCGAATGCGCGATTCGCTGAAAACGAAAAGAGGCGTGCCGTGTTCGAGGGCGAGCTCGACGGCGTCAACGCCGCTAATGTGAAGCCGGCCGTCACGGGCTTCGAGGAAGTTTTCGATCTCCCAGGATTGAGTCATATTTCGTCGGAACGCAAGCGTCCCGCTTGCGACGCGGGTTTGCGCCATTATTCACTAAATAATTCGGAACGGCGATTCGCGCTCGAGAACTCCCATCCGGAAGGTTCGTCGCAAAGTCTTGCCTTAACCGGATTTCTTTCGATGTACTTAATTACGTTGACAAAATGTTCGTTATTTCTGATGTAACGATCAAAAGATTCGTGCTGCCAAAACTGTCCCGTTCTGCCAAGAAGCTTGTTCGCCTCGTGAGCAGTATAGGATTTTATTGAGTGAAGAATTTTAGAAAGTTGGACATTGAGCAGTGGGCGAAGAAGAATATGTGCGTGATTTGGCATAATCACCCAGGCGATCAAGACATACTTTTCCTGATCGTGAAATAACAGGCTGTCGCAAATCAGCTTTGCGACGTCTGCGTGTTTGAGAAAACACTCTCCGTAGCCGCGATCAAGAAATCGTTCGATTTTCTTTCGGTATTCCGACTCAGTCGACGGGCGGTCCCGGTCAATTTTAGACTTCCACCTCTCGATTAACTGTTGCGGAACCGAATCGAAAAGCCGAAATGTTATGAACTGATCTATTTCGCCTGGATCAAAATGTTGAAGCCGGCCGCGATGATACCAGCCGCGCGCTTGTCCGGGTTTTATTGGGCTTTTTTGCATTTTGCGAAAACGTATTTCCGAGTGCGAAACTCGCAAGCGGGACGCTTGCGTTCCGACGAATTGTTCATCTTTTCTGCAACTGAATGCCGGTGGCGCGCTGATGTAGACCAGGGAGCGTAATCGGCAGTTTGCCCGTAATATCCTGTGTGCCGAGGATCGCGCGGGCCGATGCACGCTGGAGGCTTGGCATGTCGCCGTACGCGACAAGATACGTTTTCATATCGGGGAATGCCCCGAGAACGTACGGATTGCCGAAGCTGATGCCGATCACCTTTTTGTTCGAGGCAAGCAACTCACGCAGAATCGCGGCCCCGTTTTCAGGAATACCTACACTGTTTTTTGCACCCGAACGCACGCGGCCGTATAGTCCGACGACGACCACATCGGATTCGGCGACGGCTTTCCTGGCAGCGGCAATCTGTTCGGCGGTCGAGTTTTCCTGAAGATATGCCGGCGTGAACTTCACGCCCTCGGCACGCAGCGTTGCGGCGAGGCTGTTCATGACCGAACCGCCGTCAAAGCCGTTCGATATGCCGAGCACGGCAACCTTTGCGTTTTTATCGAGCGGCAGAGTACCGCCGTCGTTGCGGACGAGCGTGATGGCTTTTGTCGCGATCTCGTCAGTCAACTTAATAGTATCGGCACCTGATACGATGCGGTCTATTTGGTCGAGCGGCGTCATTTTTTGTTTAAAAAGGCCGAGTTCATATTTCCAAGCGAGCTGGCGGCGGACGGATTCGTCCAGACGTTCCATCGGGATGCGGCCGCTTTTTACGGCGTCGCGAAGGCCTCGGATCATCGCATCGACATCGGCCGGCTTTTCTAGAATATCGGTGCCTGCCAAAAAGGCACGGACACCCGCTTCTTCCTGCGTGAAGTAGAGAGTAAGGCCGCTCATGCTCATTGCGTCGGAAACTATCAGCCCTTTGAAACCCATCTCTTTGCGAAGCAGATCGGTCTGCACTTTGGCCGAAAGTGTCGCCGGGATCGTCGCCTTTTGCATGACGATCTCGGCACCGGCCTCGGCGTCGCCGCCGCGATACTCGGCAAGTGGCTTGACCTCTTCGCCGTCGATCTGCGGCATTGCGATGTGGGCGATCATGATCGAACCGATGCCCGCATCGACCGCTTTGCGAAACGGCACAAGCTCAGTTTTATTAAGACTCTCTTTTGAATTGTCGATGATCGGCAGGCCGCGGTGCGAATCGACCGCCGTGTCGCCATGGCCGGGAAAATGCTTTGCGGTGGCAATTACTTTCTGGCTCTGGACGCCATCGGCGAAGGCAATTCCGAAACTTGCAACATCGTCGGCGTGCTCGCCAAAGCTGCGAACATTTATGACCGGATTCGCGGCGTTGTTATTTACATCCAAAACCGGTGCATATACGTGCTGAATGCCGATCGCACGGGCTTCACGGCCAGTGATAACGCCCATTCGCCGGGCAAAATCGGTATTTCCGGTCGCGGCAACCGCCATAGCCCACGGGAAATTCGTTGCGTCCTCGAACCGCATTCCGATGCCCGTTTCGGCGTCGAGCGACATGAGCAGGGGAATGTCGGCGGCTTCCTGCATTCGATTGGCGAGATGCGTCGTTTCGTAGATCGGGGCACCGAAAAATATGATCCCGCCGATTTTGTTTTCGACGACATGCCGCTTCAGGTCTTTGAAAAATGGGCTGTCTTGATTCACGAACCTCGCGTTGATGCCGACGTGAATAAGCTGGCCGACCTTTTCATCGGCCGACATTTTCTTAAGCTGTTTCGTGGCAAAATCCCACGCTTTTTTTGACGGCTCGAATCTTTGCGCCTGTTGAGGGATTTTCAACGCAGAGACGCTGAGACGCGGAGTCGCGGAAACGAGAGAAACGCTGATGATTGAAAAAATTGTAAGAAAACTAATTAATGACTTCATTTTTATTGGATGAAAAAATAAAACTTGCGGCCCACGCAACGAAAAATGTCGTGACGCTGCCGATCAGCACGTACCAGGGGAAGGCGATCGGCGTATAAAATCGAATGTAAAACATAAGCCCGATGCTGACCAGCATTCCGACCAACGCCGGGACTTCGGTGACGCGTTTTAAGAACGAGCCGATTAGAAAAACACCAAGCACCGGCCCGTTAAACAGCGATGCTATCGACAACGCCTGATCGAGCGCGGAGCGTTCCTGCCGCATGACGATTAACGCTACGGTAATCTGTACGATGCCAAAAACAAGCGTCAGTATGCGAGAAATTTTTAGGAAGTGTCTATCGTCCTTTGTCGATCTGAATGGTTTGTAAAGGTCGTTTACGAATGTCGCGGCGATTGAATTGAGCGAACTCGAAAGGGCGGCAGCGAAGATCGCCGCGACGACAAGACCGGAGATTCCGGTCGGCATAAACTTCGTGATGAAATCCGGAAAGACCTTATCGCCGCCCGCGAACGGCACGGTTGCCGGAACACCCGAACCTGCCACACCCGCTTGCAGATATTCCGGTAAATTGTACGGTGCGTAAAAGGCAAAAAGCAGCACGCCAATGAATAAAAAACCTATGAACTGGCCGAGGACAACCGCTCCGCTAGACAGCAATGCGAATGATGCTCGGCTCGCTTTATTTGTGCACAGATATCGTTGAACTAAATATTGATCGGTGCCGTGCGTAGACATTGTGAGAAAACACCCGCCGATCAGGCCGGCCCAAAATGTGTAGGTTTTGGTGAAATCCCATGTGAAATCGAACACGTCGAATTTATCGAACTGCCGGCCGATCTCGATTGCACCGGCAAATCCGCCTTCTATCTGATTTGCTATTACGACCGCAGCGGCTATCGCACCGCCGACATAGATACCAAGCTGCACGACCTCGATCCAGATGACGGCCTCCATTCCGCCGTAATACGTGAATACGATCATGACGAGGCCGAGCAGAATTATCGAAGCGATCGTCACCGTCGTCACATCCGCACCGGGCTGAAACGCAGCATAAACCGCCGCCAAAACAATCGCCGTCAGCAGCAGCCGGATGCCGTCGGCGATGTTTCGCATGACGACGAAAAGGCTTGACGCGAGCATTTTTACCTTGTTGCCAAATCGCGTACCGAGGAGTTGATAAACCGTCTGCAGCTCACCTTTGAAATATAGCGGAATGAAAATGAGCGAGATCACGATTCGCCCAAGCATGTAGCCGAAGACAAGCTGCAAAAACTGAAAATTGCCGTTCCTCGCAAACGCAATTCCCGGCACCGAGATGAACGTGATAGTGCTCGTTTCGGTCGCGACGATCGACATCGCTATCGCCCACCACGGCACCGACCGGTCACCGACAAAATAATCCTCGGTGGTTTCCTGTTTGCCCGAAAACCAAATGCCAAAGACCGTAATGCCGATCAAATAGCCGAAGATAATTATGAGGTCGAGTGTTTGCATTTATTTTTCGCCCGCTAATATGAGAACGTCATTTACTAATTGTTCGTCGATCCAAAACCGCGAGTCAGTTATTAACTTTTCAATCTCCGGCTCGACTAGTGGAATAAAGCCCTTTTCTTTTGCTCTGATCAAAACGCCAAGGAGGCCAGTAATCTTAAGGTTGAGACGTTTGGCCTCAGCGCGTCCATCAGCCTCGTCGATAAGCAAAAATCTGCGTTCAATTCGCGAGCCAGAGTTAACGCTTCGGCCTCGCCGCGATCAAGAGAGCCTCGAAGTTCTTCAAACAGTTCAAAATCCGTAATTCGGATCATTCGTATCCAATCCAAAGCAGCTATCTGGATCTTTTGACCATCGATGAATGTGATTTCACGATGCACCGTCTCGGGGATAATTACCGTTTCGTATAATTCACGAAGAAGCCCGATGCGGCCGATACGCAATAAATATGTAATTGGAGACGTGTCGCTGACAACGATCATCTATCGAGGTTTCGAAGTGTTTCTAAGTCTTGTCTTACGTCGTCGATGGTGATGTGAAGGTAAATATTTCTCTGAGCCAGCTCTCGTTGAAAAGAGATTTGATCAAGATTTGCCAGCCGTTTCGCTTGTCCCATCGTAAGCCGTTTTGTCGCATACAGATGCGTCGCCAGTTCGATCAGCATTTCGTCCGGAGCCAGATGAAGCTGGTCTAGCAACTCTTTTGGCACTACAAGATCAGATGTCGCATTCATGGCCATATATTACTCCAATTCATTTTGAGAACGTTAGTGCAGTTTTGATCTGAAACGCCGTTCAAATAGCCGAAGATAATTATGAGGTCTAGTGTTTGCATTTATCCAATCGTACCAAGGCTCGTTGAAAATCGAGCATTTGCAATTTCACGGTCGAGCATTTCGAGTTCTTCTATGTATTTTGCTTGGGTCATCTGAGACGAAAGCAATGTATAGGAAAAAACCGCGATACGAAAGGATGCAGGCGGTACGGCGTTGTACATCTCCCAAAAACGGATTGTGATTCTTTCGCCGTCTTCGATGTTTTCTTTATCGTAACGTGCCAATGCATTACCTTCGTCAAGTATTATCGCTTCGCCGTTATACTTTTTTGGCCTTTTTCCTGGCCTCGGCGTCAACCTCCAGCATCTCTGATTGATCCCCGGCCGAAAACGTCATGACACTTAACCGGAGCGTGCCCGAATCCTTGCTATTCTCGAAGAACATTCCGCCTGCGTCTTCGCCCTGTTCTTCGTCCCAATGTTTAGGAATCGAGAACACCACAAGCCCTCCCCGATAAACTACTTTTCGCATTTTGGTTGGGTGCCCAGAAGAGCTACTTTTTGATCGACCCAATAGCTTTTTCAACCACATAACTGTCGGATGTTAGATTCTTACCTTCCTGTTCGGCGCTCCCGTCTTTGCTCTATGCATAACTAACGATACTGGCGAATTGGCTTTGTGGACTGTTTTGGAGACGC
>JANNGV010000634.1:0-3568 GCA_031404055.1 Chloracidobacterium sp. | reverse complement strand
TTCCGCCCCTCTCGTGCTTCCTTTTCCAGACACCGGTTCTGGTTCGGAGGTAATGGAACCATTTCCAGGCGATAATTACCTACATGGTGTTGACAACGAAATGTATCGCCAGATAGGGTGCGCCCTTAGCTTGAATCCCGGCACCTGTCCAAAGCCATCTGAGATTTTTGCGGAAAATGCAGACGAATGTGAAAACTGCCGCTAGAACAGCCATCGCCGCCTGTGCCCAAAGTAGCGGTAGAACAGCGTTGACATCTGTGAAACTTGCGCCAAAGAACGCTCCGTCGTTCATTAGCAAGAGATTTGGCATCGCCAGAAAAGCTCTTGCGGCAACCAGCAGAAAAAACAAAGCCAACAATCCGAGAACATGGGCCCGTCCGGCAAGTGGAAATTCGAATTTGTTCATCTTGCCGGTAGTTTTGTTGATCTCGATCTTCGTGGATCCCAAATAAACACTGGCAGCTGCGACGAAGTTTATAACCAATAATGTCAGTAATATAGCTGAAAGCCTGTCCAGCACGGGCAAAGTGAAAACATAAAACGCTATGTTGTATCCGAAGATAGGATCAGCCGAGCCGAAGGGGACTTGGTATAGGTAGCGCAGGAAAGTTTCGCCTAAACTCCAGCCTGTCAAAGCCGCCAGGAGTCCGACGGTTATTCCGGCGGGAATCGGGGCGTAGAGTACGAAAGTCGAAATCGGCGGTGACTGGCCGGAACTCAGTGCAATTTTGACATCTTCATCCGATTCATAAATTATCTCTGGCGGTTCGGGGCTCTGCCGGACCGCGAGACGCAAATTGAGGAAAGTCAAAACGCCCGCCGCAACTCCAATTGTCAGGGCCGAGAGTAATCCCGCAGTAAGCACAGTGCTTAAAACGGTTTGGTAGCCAACGCTCGAAAACCACAGGTAATCTGTGTAAAACAGAGCGAAAACAAACCACGCCCCAGCTACCAGTCCGATTCCCGGCACGATCAGCCAGAATCTTGACATCTGTGGTTTCGCGCGTCCACGCGGCTTGGATCTGCCAATATTTTCAACACCATTCAAGATTTTGCTTCTCATGACGTACACATCCTCCTCGCACAAGAAGAACCGTCGAACAGATTAGAACAGAGCCCACATTCCCCTTTGTCCGTCCACTTGCAGGTAGTTTCCGTTGTGTTCCGACGGCTCTTCTAGTGACTGGAATGCAAGCGTCATACCACGTGTTCCGGCGTTACTGATTTGTCCTTTGATCTCGGAGACAGATGGTTCCGATAAAGAATTCATTGAGAAATTTCCGCTGGAATGATGCATTACAGGCGAAAAAACAAAAATAGCCGACAATTAGTGACGATCTTCGTTTCCATTGGGATTGTCCCAATTCACCTCAATGATGCGCCGGAAAGAAACAGAAGATGCAGTCACCCACCCACAATCTGGATTGTGGGCGTCGTCAAAGGCAAAAGATCATCTCAGCGGCAGAATGTCGTTCGAATTGGCCCACCGGTTCGGTCACGAAAGACTCGATGGTGCGCAGGGCGGGAATTTCAAACAGTCGCGGGATTTGTCGACGGTCTTGGACAAGTTCCAATTACCGCCGAAGGAGAGGGCAAGTTATCCCAAAAGCTTGAAAAAGGCCCAAGCTAGGACAACGGCGTGACACATCGAAACAACTAGGACTGACGAGTTATTTTGTTTTCGTTTCCATAAATATTCAGAAAATGGCTGACTCGTCTTTCTGAATTTATAGATCAGGGTTGTTTTCACGATATTCGTCTAGTTTGCGGTAAAGGGTTTTACGGTCTAGGCCAAGCGTTTCGGCCGCGCGAGATTTGTTGCCGCCGGATTCACGAAGAATCTCCAAGATGTACTCGCGTTCCAGATCGGCAAGTGTCAGGCGTTTCGATTTCGCCGTGGCGAGAATAGCCGTTGTTTGACTGCTTGCCTCGCGGATTCGTTCTGGTAAGTCCTCGATAGTCAAAACCGAGCCACGTGCTAGAGCAACCGCTCTTTCAATTGTATTTTCCAGTTCGCGCACGTTACCTTGCCACGAATACACGGTTAGCAGCGCTAGCGTTTCCGGCGTGATTGTACGCGGTGCGGTGTTATGTTTTTTTGCAATCTTCGCCAAAAAATGTTCGACCAGCAAGGGAATGTCAAAGGCACGACCCCGCAGCGGCGGGACGTGTAGATGAATAACATTGATGCGCCAATATAGATCTTCCCGAAATTCGCCGTTTGCCACCGCTTTTTCCAAATCACGGTTGCTTGCCGCAATCAAACGTACGTCAACCTGCTTTTCCCTGCTGTCGCCGACTCGTCGGATTGTGCTTTCCTGCAATACTCGCAAAAGTTTCGGCTGTATATTGAGAGGCAATTCGCCGATTTCATCCAGGAAAAGGGTTCCACCGTCGGCCGTTTCAAACAATCCCGCTCGCGCCTGCCGAGCTCCAGTAAACGCCTGCCCGGTATGTCCAAAAAGTTCCGATTCGACCAATTCCACCGGAATCGCGGCGCAGTTGACGGCGACAAACTCATTTCTGCTGCGGGTCGAGGCGTCATGAACCGCTCGTGCGACAAGCTCTTTGCCCGTCCCGCTCTCGCCGGAGATCAGGATGTTGCTATCGGAGGGTCCGGCGCGGCTGATAATATCCTGAAGTTCGCGCATAGGGCGCGATGCTCCGATCATTCGGGTGTCCAAAGCCGGAATCTCGCGGAGCAGCATGGCTTGAGCTCGGGCGGACTCCGTCTGCATCAAGGCACCGGTGACAACTTCCAGTAAGTCTTTCGTCGCAAACGGCTTGGTTAGATACGAATACGCTCCTTGTTTGACCATTTCGACCGCGTTCTCGACCGAGCCGAAAGCCGTTATGACGATGACCGGTGTTTCCGTGCGCGTCTGGCGCACCCTCGCCAAGAGCTCGTCGCCCTTAAGTTCAGGCATGCGCACGTCGGTCACCACCAAATCGATCTGTTCCTGCTTGTTCTCGATGTGCTCGAGCGCGAAACGCCCATTTACTGCGGAAACCACTTCAAAACCCGCCTCGGCCAGGACTTCTTCGAGTAGTTCACGCATATCGGCGTCGTCTTCGACTATCAGAATCCTTTCGCTCATATTTTTTCAACCATGGGCAAATAAACCGTAAAACTTGCCCCTCCTTCCTTTGCGTTTACGGCCTCGATCGAGCCGCCGTGTTCCTCCACGATGCGACGCGAAACAGCGAGGCCCAGTCCCGTTCCCTGACCGATATCCTTGGTCGTATAGAACGGATCAAAGATCTTTTCGAGATCGTTCTCCGCAATGCCACTGCCGGTATCAGTTACCCTTACCGCAGCAAGTTCCTTGCCATCGCGAGCAGTCTCGAAGATCTCGATCTGTATTCGTCCACCTCCCGGCATCCCGTGCGACGCATTTTGGAAGATA
Source organism: Chloracidobacterium sp. (assembly GCA_031404055.1). Lineage (GTDB taxonomy): Bacteria > Acidobacteriota > Blastocatellia > Pyrinomonadales > Pyrinomonadaceae > OLB17. The sequence goes on along the minus strand of JANNGV010000634.1, from coordinate 161 downwards.
TTGACGAAGACCTGCCGCAAGAAGTCAGCGTCGCCTGTAACTGTGAAAAGTGTTTCCGCGTCGATCTCCATCGACAGGCTCGAATCAGCGTCATACCCTTCAAGCGACGACCTGACCAGATTGTTCAGATCGATCAGTTCGAACTGAAGATCATAAGGGCG
>JANNGV010000633.1:0-14754 GCA_031404055.1 Chloracidobacterium sp. | reverse complement strand
CGCGACAGGCCGTCCGAGGCAATGCTGTCGAGATCCAATCCGCCCTTGTTCATGTCGCGGTCGTGGCAGTCGACGCAGAACTGACTCACCAAGCTATGAACCTGAGAAACTCGGAGTCCGGCTCAAGCCCTAATGGAGTTTGACCCGGCTTTGTCGGCGAGTATTTGAACGGCCCGCCCGTGACCTCGCAGACCCAAAGGGCGCGCATAAACTTCAGCCCCGGCAATCTGCCCAAGTTGTTCCTGTGCCAGTTTCTGAGCGCCGGGTTCTTTGAATTCTTTCCCACGATCCGGTTCTTCACAAGCGCGTCGCTAAAGTGGTCAACCACCGCAGAGATGGCGAAGACGCCGCCCAGGCGTTCGTACAGACTCTTCTCGGTCTGAGCAGCGGCTTGCATGGAAGTCGCGATGAGAATGGCTGTTAGAGCCATTACCTTCACGAGTGATTTAATGATTGAAATTTGTGTTCTCATGATTTTACTTCCTCCTGTTTTGCTTTGTAACGGACAGAGCGTAGCTGCACAATCGATAATTTCCACGCTTCGATCTAGACAGCCCGTTTAAGCTCGTCAACAAATTTCAGAGACTCCCGCCGCACATGATCCGATAGACGCGGGTCGATGATGCTCTTGATGCGAGCAGCTTCGATACCCCTTGCTGCCGTTGTCGTGAAATCGAGGAGCGTTTCCGCCGCGCTCAATATTGCGTTAGTTTCCGGATTTTCGACCAGCGAGTTGATAACGGTCGCCGGTTCATGACCGAGTGCGACTGCCGCTCCAGTTATTGCACCGTGATTATGCAGATCGCGGAACACGTGGCTTGTTTTCATCGCCGTTTCGATCAATTCGAATTCGTCCGGGTCGAGCAGATGAGCGACGAATCGGCAATGCTCGTCCATAATGTTTGTCCAAAAGGTCGAAACCTCATCTTTATCAAGCTCCGACTCGCCTCCGGCCAGCGTTTCGAGCCGCCGTGTCCAGCGTTCGGCCTCATGCTGGGTATGTTCGAAGAAAAGTGGCCACACCAGACTGCGCAATTTGCCGGACGCCTGCGCTTCGCCAAGACGAGCTTTGTACTCGATGAACGGCTTGATTTGCTCGGTCACCTTGCTGACAAAACTTTTCAACTCGTTTTGAGGAGGCGGAGTGGTGCCAATAAACTGATACAGATTCGCAAAAGTTTCGTTGAATTGAAGTGCTTCTTCGCGTTCCGGTCCGGCGACCTCAGGCGGCATTAGCAGCGCAAAGAAAAGTGCGTGCTCCGCCATAATATCGGTCGCAAACCGCGCATCTGCCCAAGCGTGAGCCGACGGGTCCTGGTTTTCGGCGTCCGGCACGACCACCGGCTTTTCAAACGGGTTCTCGATCTGCGCTCCGCCACCGCGTGTGTACTGCATGAATCCGCTAATATCTTTGATCTGTGCTGTTGCTTGTCCCATTTTTGCCTCCAATGCTCGATCTTGTTAAACCCGCTCTAAGTGTGAGCGAACAAATCCGACTCAACACAGAACTTTGTAGCAATACGAATATTCTTAGCCAAAAAAATGCCGCTGGTCTGTGCGGTAGGACACAAGCAGCGGCGGTGAAAGCAAAATCAACAAAAAAAGGGTGAGGGCTGCGTCTCCCACTCCGCAGCCCTCTATACGGCGAGTCCGTCTTCTGGCGAAGACAAACAAGCCCCACGTCTATATTACAACAAGCGTCCCGGTTTAGCTGGTGCCCGACTCGACTGGCTCATTTTTCTACACACTCAGAATGAGTTCTGTATCATTCGGATCATTGTCCCTCTCATTCGAATGATATTCCCCTTCGCCAAGATCGTCGTTCGGTTTAATGGACTCTGGGGACGATATTGTTTTAATAGGCTAAAGAGTTCGCGAATGGTCGTGCTACGTGCTTTTGCGCACAGTCAGGACTGTTCGCAAAGTACATACTTACAGTATTTAGGTTAAAGATACGCCGCTTGAGTTTGGTATAGCACGAGACTGCGGAAAGGGCGATTGGAGCGGAATCATAATAAAACTATCTAAAGTTGCTCATTTCGTTCCCATCGACATCAGTGATCAGTAAACATCTATTTGTACTCCTGGCATGTCTGTTCGTCGTAATGATCGGCTTCGGCATCACGCTGCCGGTGTTGCCGTTTTACGTCGAGCGGCTCGCGCTCGAAGCAGGCGCATCGCAGCAGACAGTCGTGCTGCACGTAACACTTTTGACCGGTGTCTATTCCCTGATGCAGCTTATCTTCGCTCCCCTGTGGGGACGGTGGTCGGATCGTATCGGCAGAGGACCGCTCATTTTAATCGGAATCGCGGGTTACGTTATCGCACAGGTATTGTTCGGTCTTTCCACGTCGCTGTGGCTGCTTTACGTGGCTCGAATTGTCGGCGGGATTTTGTCATCAGCGACGTTGCCCGTTTCGGCAGCGTACGTAGTTGATATGACAACAACGGAGGAACGCAGTCGTGGAATGGCATGGCTCGGAACTGCGGCAAGTCTCGGCGTCGTCGTCGGACCAGCACTCGGCGGTTTACTTTCGCGCCGGGACTGGCATTTCAATTGGAGTGCGGGACATTTTACGGTTGACAGCTTCTCGATTCCATTCTTTACGGCAGCTTTTTTAGGTCTGTTGACATTGATCGCGGCATTGCGTTGGCTGCCTGAATCGCTACCAAAACGTTCGGAGTACGATACCGACTCGGCAGAGGCTGGTAGTGAAAATGTGAAGACGGACTGGCGAACCCTTGTTAAAGATCTGTCTCCGCTGCTCGCTTTGACTCTCGCCGGACAATTTGCCCTAACGATGTTCGAGGGCACTTTCGCTCTTTTTGCTCAGGCAAAGTTTGATTTTGGCCCTACCGAAGTGGGCTACGTCTTCGTAGTGTGCGGGCTGGTAATGACGGTTTTTCAGGCTGGAGCGGTCGGCTTTCTAGCCGGAAAGATCAACGAATTGATTCAGATCGGCGTTGGCTTTGGCTTGATGGGATCGGGCATCGCTCTACTGGCGATCGCACAGACGAAGTTCTTTGTTTTCGCTTTTGTCGCTTTGCTCGCATTTGGGATGGCTTTCATTGCGCCAAATCTTGCGGCGCTTATTTCAAAACGTGGTGGGGACAAAAAGGCGGGAGTGGCGCTGGGCATTCAGAATGCTGCCAACAGCCTCGGCCAAGCGGGCGGGCCGATCCTTGGAGGGGCGCTGTTCATTTGGCAGATAAACGCTCCTTATTTGTTAAGTGGAGCCGTATTGATTTTGCTCGCACTGGGCATTGGAATTAAGACTATTGGTAGGAAGAGCGAGGTCCGACTTGCTTGAGAAGACAGTGGCGAATGGATCACCACGGGATGTAAGGGGAGCGTATAAGTGAAAGTAAATCCGTTAGCAGGGAAGTCGGTTGAGCAAGCGATGCTAGTCAATATACCAAATTTGATCACTGCCTACTACGCCGAGGTTCCAGATCCATACATTCCTGAGCAACGTGTAATGTTTGGCACTTCAGGGCATCGCGTTTCCGCATTCGACAAGGCTTTTAACGAATGGCATATTCTGGCCATCAGTCAGGCTATTTGCCTGTACCGAAAGCAACAGAACATCGACGGCCCACTGTTTCTAGGTATGGACACGCACGCCCTTTCAGTACCGGCATTTGCAAGTGCTCTAGAGGCTCTCGCAGCTAACGGCGTGGAAGTCATGATCGCGGAGAATGACGAATATACTCCGACCCCCGCAGTTTCCCACGCTATTCTCACGTACAACCGCGGGCGCACGACAGGGCTTGCTGACGGTATCGTCGTAACACCCTCGCACAATCCGCCTGATGACGGTGGATTTAAGTACAACCCGCCAAACGGGGGGCCTGCGGACAGCACCATCACCAGTTGGATCGAAGTGAAGGCAAACGAGTTTCTCGAAAATGGCCTGACGGGTGTAAAAAGAATTCCCGTCGAGAAGGCCCTTCGAGCCTCTACGACCCACCGGCACGATTACATTGGCGAATATACGAAAGATCTTTGTAACGTGGTTGACCTGAAGGCTGTCCGCAACGGGAGTCTTAGTCTGGGAGTAGATCCCATGGGCGGTGCAGGAATCCACTATTGGCCACGAATTGCAGAACAATACAAGTTGAACTTAACTGTCGTCAACGAGGCCGTCGATCCGACTTTCAGTTTTATGACTGCAGATTGGGACGGACAGATCCGGATGGATCCGTCGTCGCCCTACACTATGAAGAATTTGATCGGGCTGAAGGACCGCTTCGACATCGCTTTTGCGTGTGACCCGGACCATGATCGGCATGGAATTGTCACACCCGGCGCTGGGTTGCTTCCGCCTAATCATTATCTTTCGGTCGCCATCTACTACCTTTTCCAACACCGGCCGATGTGGCATAAGATCGCGGGAGTTGGCAAGACGGTTGTAAGCAGCCAGATGATCGATCGCGTCACCGCGAAACTTGACCGCAAGCTCTATGAAGTTCCAGTTGGTTTCAAATGGTTCGTTGACGGCTTACTTGACGGCTCGCTTGGGTTCGGAGGCGAGGAGAGCGCCGGAGCATCATTCTCGCGTCTGGATGGCAGTGTTTGGACCACCGATAAAGACGGAATTGTCCCGGCTTTGCTAGCGGCGGAGATAACCGCACGGATGGGCCGCGATCCCGGAGAGATCTACCGCGAGCTCACGATCGAGTTCGGCGATCCAGTCTATGAGCGAATTGACGCTCCCGCAACGCCCACGCAGAAAGAGATCCTGCGACAACTCTCGCCGGATCAAATCAAAAGCTCCGAATTGGCAGGGGAAAAGATCACGGCGAAACTTACGACCGCGCCCGGCAACGGGGCGGCGCTTGGCGGGCTAAAGGTGATAACCGAGAACGGTTGGTTCGCGGCGCGGCCGTCGGGCACGGAGAACGTCTACAAAATTTACGCCGAGAGTTTCCGCGACAACGCTCACCTGTGGCGGATTCAAGATGAGGCCCAGTCACTCGTGGCTGAAATTCTGACAACAAACCATGTTGAAAAAGCCGGAGACGCGGAGGAGTATATTTCGCCGTCAGATGCTAAGTCGCCGAGTCTGTCGTTTGTCAAAGGGGGTGAATAAAGATGTCGTCCAATACTGTGGTCTTCTTCTTCGATGTTGATAACACCCTGCTGGACAATGATCGGGTTATACGTGATCTCCGCCGTCACTTGGAGAGAGGCGTCGGGCAGGAACACAGTGACCATTACTGGAAGATCTTCGAGCAGCTGCGCGACGAACTCAGGTACGCGGATTATCTCGGTGCTTTGCAACGCTACCGGATCGAGCATCCGCGCGACCCGAACCTCTTGACGGTCTCGTATTTTCTCGTGAATTACCCTTTCGCGAACCGGCTGTATCCGAACTCGCTCGATGCAATCGAACACTGCCAGCGGTTTGGTCAGGTCGTAATCCTTTCCGACGGCGATGTGGTCTTCCAGCCGCGCAAGGTCGAACGCTCGGGCATTTTCGAGACGGTCGAGGGCAACGTCCTAATATACATTCATAAAGAGCTTGAGCTGGATGATGTCGTGCTCCGCTACCCGGCAGAGCATTACGTCATGGTGGATGACAAATTGCGCATCCTCGCGGACATCAAAAAGAAGTGGGGAAGGCACGTGACAACCGTTTTTCCACGACAAGGACATTACGCGCATGACCCGGAAATTCTGGCGAAGTACCCGTCTGCCGATATTACTATCGAGCACATCGGGGACCTCATCGAATTCGATATGCAGTCATTACTTCAAGCCGGACGCAAGAAAGATTGAAGTAATGACCCGCTACCTTGAGGCGTTTTTACAAAAAGTAAAATGTACGGCAACTTCCCGAGAACGGAAAGTCAGGAGATTAACAGCGAGGGTGCAACCTAAGTGAAATCATGAGCAGTAAGAACATAACCGTTGATGCTGAGCTGGAAAAGCTTCAGCAGGACGCATTTAAGTACTTTTTGCATGAGACTAATCCATCCAATGGGTTGGTGATGGATAAAACCGAGGCAAATTGGCCGGCCAGCATTGCCGCCACGGGCCTTGCTCTGGCTTCCTACCCGGTGGCTGTCGAGCGAGGATTTATGACGCGCGATGCGGCGGTAGAACGAACACTGACAACGCTGCGCTTTTTTTGGAACAGCCCGCAAGGCCCCGAACCCGACGCGACCGGCTACAAGGGCTTTTACTATCATTTTCTCGACATGCAGACGGGGCGGAGGGCGTGGCAATGTGAACTATCGACGATAGATAGCACTTTTCTGCTGGCGGGTGCGTTAACAGCGGGAAGGTACTTTGACGCAGATACTCCCGACGAGCAAGAGATCCATTCACTAGCCGATATGCTGTATCGCCGCGCGGATTGGCAATGGGCGCAGGACGGTGGATCGACGGTCACGCACGGCTGGAAGCCTGAAAGCGGCTTTCTCGAATACCGCTGGGAAGGCTACGACGAAGCACTGCTGCTATATGTCCTCGGTCTGGGTTCGCCGACTCTTCCGCTTCCCGACGAGAGTTACGCGGCATGGGCTTCGACTTACAAGTGGGAACAATCTTACGGACAAGAATATCTTTACGCCGGACCATTGTTCACCCACCAGCTTTCACATATCTGGATCGACTTTCGCGGTATCCAAGATGCGTTCATGCGTGGAAAGCGGATCGACTATTTCGAAAATAGCCGGCGGGCGACATATGCACAACGGCAGTATGCGATTGATAATCCACTCAAATTCGAGCACTACGGCGAGTCCTGCTGGGGACTGACCGCTAGCGAAGGACCCGGACCCGACACTAGGAAAGTGAACGGCATTGAGCGCGAATTCTTTGACTACATCGGACGGGGTGCGCCGTACGGTCCCGACGACGGAACCATCGCGCCATGGGCCGTGGCGGCATCTCTGCCATTTGCACCCGAGATCGTGTTGCCGGCACTCGACTACTGCATTCATGACGTCAAACTTACAGAGTCCAATCGTTATGGCTTCAAGGCGTCGTTCAATCCCTCCTATCCCTCTGCGTCAGGTAATCTACATGGCTGGGTCTCGCCATGGCATTTCGGACTCAATGAAGGTCCGACTATTTTGATGATAGAAAATTATCGGTCGGAGCTATTGTGGCAATTAATGAGGAAATGTCCTTACATCACCGGCGGATTGCGACGGGCCAATTTTACTGGCGGTTGGCTGTGACCAAGGTCGGCCAAATTTAGGGCTATGACCGAATATTATCACCACATGAAACATGCTTTCTCGAAAACCTAACAAGGAGTACCAGGGAAATGACCATAATTGAGACGAAAGATGCACTCCCCTTGACTGCAGAAGAAGTCCGGCGGATGAACGCTTACTGGAGGGCCACAAATTATCTCTCCGTCGGGCAGATATATCTATATGACAATCCGCTGTTGCGCGAGCCCTTGAAGATCGAGCACGTTAAGCGCAGGTTACTTGGTCATTGGGGCACGACACCCGGACTAAACTTTATTTACGTTCACCTCAATCGTCTGATCAAAGAACATGATCTGAACGTCCTCTACATAGCAGGGCCGGGACACGGTGGGCCGGGAATCGTTGCTAACACTTATCTCGAAGGCACCTACAGTGAGTTTTATCCAAACATCTCCCAAGATGTTGAGGGTTTGAAAAAACTGTTCAAGCAGTTTTCTTTTCCCGGCGGCATCCCCAGCCATGTTGCGCCCGAAACTCCCGGATCGATCCACGAAGGGGGTGAATTAGGCTATTCCCTGGCACACGCGTATGGGGCGGTGTTCGACAATCCCGATCTAATCGCGGCGTGTGTCATTGGAGATGGCGAAGCCGAAACCGGGGCATTGGCGGCAAGCTGGCACTCGAACAAATTCCTAAATCCGACTCGTGACGGTGCAGTGCTGCCGATACTGCACCTCAATGGCTACAAAATCGCGAACCCGACGGTGCTTGCTCGACTGAGTTCCGATGAGCTGACCAGTCTACTGATCGGCTATGGCCACGAGCCTTACTTTATCGAGGGAGATGATCCTGAAACTATGCATCAGCTAATGGCTGAAACGCTGGAAACGGTACTAGCCAAGACTCGAGCGATCCAGCTAGAGGCTCGAGAAAATGGTTTTGCGGGTCGGCCACAATGGCCGATGGTCGTATTACGCTCGCCAAAAGGCTGGACCGGGCCGAAATTTGTGGACGGATTACCCGCTGAGAATTCATTTCGCTCGCATCAAGTACCGTTGTCGGAACTCGCGACCAAACCGGAGCATCTCAAAATGCTCGAAGAGTGGATGCTCAGCTACAGGCCAGACGAGCTTTTCGATACCGATGGAAAGTTGATTCCCGAATTGGCCGAACTCGCACCAAAAAAAGATCGCCGAATGGGAGCTAATCCGCATGCAAATGGCGGTTTGCTATTAAAAGATCTGCAGATGCCAGATTTTAGGGCTTATGCGGTCGATGTTCCGACACCCGGAACAGTTAAAGCCGAAGCAACTCGCGAAATGGGTAAGTTTTTGCGTGACGTAATGAAGGCCAACGACAACAGTCGCAACTTCCGCGTTATGGGGCCGGACGAAACCGCATCGAATCGTCTTGGCGACATATTTGAGACGACGAACCGAGTCTCCGTCCAGCCGATCCTCCAGACCGACGACCATCTCTCTCCCGATGGCCGCGTAATGGAAGTGTTGAGCGAACACTTATGTCAGGGTTGGCTCGAAGGCTATTTGCTTACCGGACGGCACGGACTTTTTTCCTGCTACGAGGCGTTTATTCATATCATCGACTCGATGTTCAACCAGCATGCAAAATGGTTGAAGGTAACCCGCAATATTCCCTGGCGGCGGCCGATCGCCTCGCTCAATTATCTACTCACTTCGCACGTTTGGCGGCAAGACCACAATGGGTTTTCGCATCAAGATCCCGGGTTTCTCGACCATGTGATCAATAAAAAGGCCGAGGTCGTTCGGGTTTATCTTCCGCCCGACGCCAATACGCTCCTTTCGGTAACCGACCACTGTTTGCGTAGCCGTAATTATGTCAACGTGATCGTCGCCGGAAAACAGCCCTCTCTCCAATACCTCGACATAGAGGCGGCCGCAAAGCATTGTGCGTCCGGGATCGGCATTTGGGAATGGGCCGGCACTGACGGTAACGATGAGCCAGATGTGGTGATGGCATGTGCAGGCGATGTGCCGACGCTTGAAGCACTGGCGGCTGTGGATATTCTCCGTCAAAAGTTTCCCGACCTTAAGATTCGAGTGGTCAACGTAGTTAATTTGATGAAATTGCAGCCCGTAAAAGAACATCCGCACGGGCTTTCCGATGAAGAGTTTGATGCGATCTTTACGGTTGATAAACCGGTAGTTTTCGCGTTCCACGGCTATCCCACGCTTATTCACCGCTTAACTTATCGCCGTACGAACCATTCCAACATCCATGTTCGCGGCTACAAGGAAGAAGGCTCGACGACGACGCCGTTTGATATGGTCGTACTAAACGACCTAGACCGTTTTCATTTGGTGATGGACGTGGTCGATCGCGTTCCGCTGCTTGAGAACGCGGGAGTCCAGGTCAAACAATTAATGCGAGACCGACTTTTCCAGCATCGCGAATACATCAACGAGTATGGCGATGACATGCCCGAAGTTCGCGATTGGAAATGGAGTTTCTAAAAGTGACCAAGGAATACAAGTTGCGCCCGGAAATTTGTTTTAAGGTTGCGTGCCATTCGAGATGAGAGAAATATTTCAAAAATTTACACGATTGAGCGGCGGTCAGCTGATGATCCTGTTGGCCTTGGTATTGGTTCTCGGTTTTACGGGCTTTCAGATCTTCCGCACCGTTCAACGTGCGTCATATTGGCGTCAACATCGTGACGAACCAATCGCTGGCTGGATGAGAGCCGGTTTTGTCGCGAACTCTTATAAAGTCCCGATAAGTGTTGTAAATCAGGCGATCGGGCTGCCGGCGGATGCGCGCGACCGGCGGCCTCTATCGGAAATTGCGAAGACGCAAAACCGTTCGTTTGAGGAAATTAAGGCGGACCTGGAAAGGGCCATCATTGATTTTCGCACAGTTCGTGAGCCGGCGAATCTGCGAGGTGGATCGTGAGCGAACAAACCCTTGAATGGCTCTCAATCTACGGCCTGCCAGTCTATTTTTTTATTCTCGCGGCATCGTCGTTCGGAATTCCTATGCCGGTCAAGTTGACGATGCTTGTGTTTGGCTCGTTTGTTGAACAGGGCGAAATTGCATTCTGGCAGGCTATGGTCATCGGAAGTACTGGAGCGGTGACCGGCGACCAAGTGGGCTATTTTCTGGGACGGCTCGGCGGTCGAAAGGCCGCCGATCGTATCACGCACCGCTTCGGAGGTGCGAAAAAGCTTAAACGCGCCGAGGAGATTTCAAGACGGTGGGGCGGAACCGGGATTTTCTTTAGCCGATGGCTCGTCACACCATTTGGGCCGTGGCTCAATCTGACTAGCGGCCTAACCTTCTATCCCTGGACGAGCTTTACCATCCTGGGCATTCTTGGAGAAACGTTGTGGGTATTTCTATATATCATGCTCGGCATCTATTTCAGCGACCGCGTACAGGAAACGGCAGATCTATTGTCCAGTCTGACATGGGTTTTTGTCGGTCTTACTATCGCTGCGGTGCTGGGATGGAAGTTGCTTCGCAATCACGGGAACGATAGCGAAACTAAATCATCGAATCCATCTGTGCAGCAAGATCATTAATTTTGAAAGCAATACTAGAAATTCGATAACGATGTTTTCTTTGCCGAGTTCAACATCCGGGCACTGCCAATGACCAAATTGCAAAGCCGGGTGATCGGTGTCGAGCGAAAAAATGTTTGCTTGGGAGTTCAATGAGAAATTCAAATAGAAGCGCTTCAGAAGGTACTAACCGGGGATCTTTGACAGGGGGAAAGTCGCTGAGTGATTTTCTGTTGACACCCTACGCCTACTCGGCAACGCAAATAACGAGTTTGTTGATTGTCGACGCTTCTAAAGGTTTATCGAACAAAGAAGCGGAAACAAGGCTCAAACGAGATGGTCCAAACACTCTAAAAACAGCCATTGGAACCAGCCCGTGGCGGATCCTATTTAGACAGTTTAGCAGCATTGTGGTCTGGCTCCTGGCTTTTGCGGCACTCGTCGCCTGGTTCACCGGAGGTCAGATCGAAGCGGTGGCGATTGTTGTTGTACTGGTTCTCAACGCTGCTATCGGGTTTGTAATCGAGTGGCAAGCCGGACGTGCCCTGGACGCGTTGCGAAGAGCCACCCACACCATGGCGCACGTGCGGCGCAGTGGAACCGAACACGTCATCAACTCTTCCGAACTCGTCTCGGGCGACATCATCATTTTAACGGCGGGTGACCGCGTGTCGGCTGATTCGCTTCTGATCGAATCGGTCAACCTAAGCGTCGACGAATCTACGCTGACGGGCGAAAGCGTCCCAAGCGAAAAAAACATTACCCCGGTTGAGATTTCCGCTCCGCTTGCCGAACGCAGTTCGATGCTTTTTCTCGGTACTAATGTTGTTCGTGGTCATGCGGTCGCGGTCGTAACCGCAACCGGAACTGAAACCGAAATCGGTCATATCGGGCAATTAATCAATCAGACGAAAGCCGAACAAACGCCGCTTGAGCGAAAGCTGCAGGAGTTGGGCACCAAGCTCGTCTATATCGTTTTGGCGGTCGCGGCCATTGTGATGCTGGCCGGCATACTGCGCGGCACCGAGTGGTGGCTGATGCTCGAAGTTTCCGTCAGTTTGGCGGTCGCGGCAGTTCCCGAAGGACTTCCCGCCGTAACAACTTTGATCCTAGCCCTTGGTGTGTTGCGAATGGCTAGGCACAACGCGATCGTCCGGAAGCTTTCGGCGGTCGAAACGCTTGGCAGTACCACCGTCATCTGTTCGGACAAAACCGGAACTCTGACCGAGAACCGGATGACGGTCCAGGAATTCCAATTATCGAATAGTCAGGTTATCCAACTTTCCGCAAAGACGGGAACAGTTTCGCCGGACAAGAATCTTACTAGCCTTTTACGCATTAGTGTCCTGTGCAACGAGGCCGCATTTAACCCAAGCAATGCAGACGGCAAGCAAACGATCGGCGACCCGACCGAAACCGCTTTGCTAGTCGCTGCGGATGGGCTCGGAGTTAACGTCCAAACAGAACGAGAGCACTACAAAAATCTGTTTGAACATCCGTTCGACGCCGTCACGAAACGAATGGTAGTTGTCTCCGAAGCTGAAAACGGAAAACAATTTGCGGGAATGAAAGGAGCTCCTGCCGTCGTGCTCGATTCCTGCAGCAGTTACGTATCGGAGAGCGGACAAATTACTATTCTCGATGACGGAACCCGGAGCGCTTTTCTAGAAATCAACGAATCCATGGCTAGCCGAGCGCTGCGCGTGCTGGCTTTTGCAGAGAAGCCTTTGAAGGGGAATGTTGATTTCAAAGACGAAATTAAGGACGGCTTTACCTTCTTAGGCTTTAGCGGAATGATTGACCCGCTTCGTGAAGGCGTTGTCGACGCGGTTCGAAACGCCCAACAAGCCGGAATTCGTGTGGTGATGCTGACCGGTGACCAGTTGAACACCGCCCGTGCAGTTGCACGGGAGCTCAATTTGAGTGAAGGCGCGGATATCTTTGCACTGCACTCCGACGATCTGGCGGATTCTGACAGCGAAAAAATTGCCGAGATGGCACGTGAAGCTCACGTTTTTGCCCGTGTCACACCAGAAGACAAGCTGCGAATTGTTGAGGCTTTACAGAAAGCCGGAGAAATTGTCGCAGTGACCGGCGACGGCGTTAATGACGCTCCCGCCTTAAAACAGGCCGATATCGGAATTGCAATGGGTATGCGCGGAACAGAAGTCGCGAAAGAAGCCGCCGATATTGTATTGACTGATGACAATTTTTCGACAATCGTAAAAGCCGTAGAAGGCGGACGAGCCATCTATGCCAATATCAGTAAATTCGTCCATTTAATGTTCACGAGCAATCTGGGCGAAATTATTGTCATTTTCATTCCCATCGTCGCCGGATTTCCACTTCCGCTGCTTCCATTGCAGATCCTCTGGATAAATCTCGTGACAGATATTTTTCCAGCCCTTGCTCTTGCGGTCGAGCCACTTTCGCCGAAAACAATGACTCGCGGCCCCCTTTCGTCGCGGGAAACTTTATTGTCGAAGCCTTTCTTGTTCTTGACTTCTTGGCAGGGAGCAATGCTCGCAATAATCGCACTAGCGGCCTACTTCTGGTCTTTGCAAACTTACGGGGAGGGCGCCCACACTCGAACGGTCACTCTCTTGGCAGTCGTGGGTTCACAGCTCGGACATCTTTACAACTGCCGTTCACGAATGCACTCGGCCTTTAACGGATTTTTTCGTAATCCTTATATTTTTGCCGCGACTGGTGTCGTCCTTGTTTTACAGATGCTCGCGATCTACTTCCCGCCACTTGCTCGAGTCCTTGACACAGTAAGGCCAACAGCAACCGATTTTGGGGTGATTCTTCTTTCGATCGTTTCTCCAATCGTTATTGTAGAGATCACAAAACTAATCGCTCGGCGCAAATCTCACGACTAGAGTTGTTATGGGTACTTGTGGCCGCCCTACAAGGAAGTCATGCTTAAGATGTTAGAACAATCAACAAGATGAATATTCTGGTGCTGAATTGCGGCAGCTCGTCGCTAAAATTTCAATTGATAGCAACTGACCTCGAACGCATCGAGCGAAATGATGATAGGCGGTTGGCACACGGTACGATCGAGCGGATCGGCGGTGCCGCCATCATAACGCTTACAGCTGAAGGACAAATACCCCAACGCTCGGCCGCCCCGGTAAGAGACATGAGATCGGCGGTTGAAACGATCGTTCGTTGGATAGTTTCCGATACATCAGCGATCGCGAACATGAATGGTATCGCGGACATTCAAGCGATCGGTCATCGCGTTGTCCACGGCGGGGAACACTTTTCTGAGTCAGTAATTATCACTGACGACGTTCTTCGGGGCATCGAAGACTGCATTGAACTCGCCCCGCTTCATAATCCGGCGAATATCAGCGGAATTCTTGCAGCCCGTGAGATTTTTGGGAAGGGAATTACACAAGTAGCAGTTTTTGATACTGCGTTTCACCAAACAATACCTGAAAGATCATTCCTTTATGCCTTGCCTTATCAACTCTATCGGCGTCACAAGATTCGTCGATACGGATTCCACGGCACTTCAAATCGCTACGTCTCTTACCGTTACCGTACTTTGCTGAATATTTCGCGAGAGCAGGTAAATGTAATTGCGCTCCACCTTGGCAACGGATGTTCTGCAACGGCGATTAAAGGCGGCAAGTCGATCGACACTTCGATGGGAATGACACCTCTTGAAGGCCTAGTTATGGGAACCCGTGCAGGTGATTTTGATCCGGCGATCATTGATTTTATTGCCGCCAAAGAGGGTTTGTCAGCATTGGAGATCGAATCACTTGTCAACAAGCAGTCTGGTTTACTGGGTCTTTCCGGCCTGACAAACGATATGCGCGAATTGCTCGCCGAATCGAAAGAAAACGGAGACCGCCGTTCACAGCTAGCTATCGAGATTTTCTCTTACCGGGCAAGTAAATACATCGGGCCGCCCGAGATCATAAAGCTCGACCAGACGATGCGGCGCTCGGAGTAGCCGGCGAAACGGGCGGCGCGCGGCGCCTGGCCCTGCACCTTGACCTGGAAGCCCAGCATCATCCGTTCAAGGTAG
>JANNGV010000632.1:0-1577 GCA_031404055.1 Chloracidobacterium sp. | reverse complement strand
GTCGCGATAATACGGGAAAAACCAGTCGTAACCAGGCTTCATGGCAAGCGCGGCCCCGGCAAGCACGCCTTCGTGCCCGGCACCCGATATCTGAAAAAAGATCTTGTTCTGGCCTTTAAGCTGAATCTCCTTATCGTCGATGCGGCGGGACATGTACATCGTCCGATACAATCCGACTAGCGTTTTCGTATCAAGCCCGTGCGTTTTGTCGATGCCCTTCGCCGCCGCTTTTGTCGCCCTCACAGGCGTTTCGGCAGCCGTTCCTTTCGCTGTCTTGTGCGTCTTTGCGCTTTCCACATAGCCGTCGCCGACCGTCGTATTCGCCTCTTCGGTCACAATCATCCCGCCATTCGTCTTCACGGCCTTTTTATTCACTCTTGTACCGATCTTCTTTGCTGGTGTCGCCATTCTATAAATCCTGTTTATAACAAATATTAATGGATGGGTAACTTATTAAGATACCAAAAATGGCAAAAACGGGCAATTTGGAATGGAAGTTGGGCTAGAAGTTTAACCAATGCGTCCGCGCCAGATGATCGGATTTCTACTGTCATGAAAGATCGACAGAACAACTACAAGATCGTTATCCACAGTAAAGAAAATCGAATATGGAAATCGCTTAACGGTGGCTCGATGAACCGCCGAGCCAAACACGACAGGAAATACTAGCGGCGTTCGGGTCAAATCAGTAATGGTTTTCTCGACGGCAGAGACAAACCTATCCCTCAGAACTGGATCCTCATCTCGGTACCAATCCGAGGCTTCATCAAATTCGCGCCTGGCGGCAGGACGAATTTCAAGAATTCTTTTCATCAGCGGGAGAGGGCTTCCGTTTTGATCTCATCCCATGAATAGTTTCCACTGGGATTAGCGTGATAATCCTCAAGCCTTTGGCCGAGTTCTGCCTTTTGTTCTGGAGTGATGTCAACTGCCTCAGGTGACGCATGAATGCTATCCCAAATTTCATCGACGAGTTTGATTCTCTCTGGAATCGGCAACTTTAACGCTTGTTCAAGAAGTACATTCATATCGAGATTAGAATAGACCGAAAAACTGATAGATGCAATAAAATTCATGCGCCTTTAGCCGTCTTTCCGCGTTTCATGGATTTCTGCATTTAGTCACTGAAGTTCAGTCGACGCGACCACTGCGGAACTCTTTTTTCGGATCATGCGGAGCACAAACGCCTATCTTCGAGGCCGAATACACAACGCCCTCTTTATTCGTCAAAATAGCGGAACATAGGTAAGGCTCGCCCCATGTGTCACGAGTGGCGTTCGGAAATTCGTTGAATGTCGAGAATCGAAGATGAATTTCCACGGATTGCAAATATTTACGATCCACTCCCATTTTTGCAAGTCTATCAAATAACCACTTTTGATAAGTCTTTTCGGCAATTTGTAACGGTGAATCAACTGACCAACTTGGGTTTCGCGCTAAAGGTCAAAAATGAGTTTGGTTAGATCATACTTGACCGCATATTGCTTCAGAACACCGATACCCCAATAGCCTTTGATATCGTTATTGCGACTTGCGAATTTTCCGAGCAAACCGTGTGGAACATCATTGAGCCTTTT
>JANNGV010000631.1:0-2436 GCA_031404055.1 Chloracidobacterium sp. | reverse complement strand
ATTACGCGAATAGACGCGAATCGAAAAAGAAATCCCTAATTTCTATTAAATTTTTCAACAGGCCGACTATCAAAGATCAAAAAACTTTACGGTTCGACAATTTCTTCAACGATCACGTTCTCCTCGTCCGCAGGGGCGGGTTCGGGTTTTGGATCTTCGCCGACAATGTCCGGCTTATCGTCCTCAACAAGCCAGGTGTATAAAAATCCTGCCAACATCGCACCCAAAATCGGGGCCACCCAGAATAGCCATAGCTGATCTAAGGCCCAGCCGCGGACAAAAACTGCGGGTCCCGTGCTGCGCGCCGGATTGACCGAGGTGTTTGTCACCGGAATCGTGATCAGGTGGATCAGCGTAAGGCATAATCCGATAGCGACGGGGGCAAAACCCTTTGGAGCTTTTCCGTGTGTCGCTCCGAGAATGACGATCAGGAAAAAGAACGTCATTACGACCTCGGCCACGAATGCCGAAAGGATATTGTAACCGCCCGGCGAATGCGTATCAAATCCATTCGACGCAAACCCGCCCAAAGCGAAGCCCTGCTTACCGCTCGCGATCAGATAAAGAACGCCCGCACCGGCAATGCCGCCCAGAACCTGTGCGATGATATACGGCACTACCTCATTGGAGGGAAACCGCTTGCCTGCCCACAGACCGAACGTGACCGCCGGATTAAGGTGACAGCCCGAAATATGGCCGATAGCATATGCCATCGTCAGAACAGTAAGACCAAACGCAAGCGAAACACCGGCAAACCCGATGCCGAGAGCGGGGAACGCCGCCGCCAGAACGGCGCTGCCGCATCCGCCCAACACTAACCATAACGTACCGATAAACTCCGCCGACAACCTCTTAGTCAAGGGCATAATAGAATCCTCCGAAATGATTTAACTATTGTTCAGGACAAAAACGTGAAGTTTAACAAATTCTCAAATACGGACTAAAGCCGCGTGAACCGCCGCGACTGGATCATGTCGTTATAAGCTTTGGTGACTTTGGCGGGCGAGCCATCGACCATCCAGCCGGCACCCGTCGAGATAAATCGTCTTTCGCTGTCGGTAAACGGCTTTTTATCGCGGATGCGCCGCATCATTTCTTTTGACGCTTTTGTAAATTCTTCGCAGGTCCGAACGTAGGACCCGGCCATTACTTTTTTCGTGCTATCGGCCTTCAACTCTTCAACCGTCGCGTCGAAATCTTCGATAAGCGGCGTAAGCTCGTCGGCCGTGATTTGCTCAAACGTCTTGTCCTGCAACAGCGTTTTTATCTTTTTAGCTTTAATGCCCGATTCGACGACAAGAAACTGATAGCGTTTGCCGGAAACTCCCCTGAGTCGCTCCAGCTCTTCGGACGCGACCTGATCCTCAAGATTATCGACCTGGTCGGCAAACTCGGTATTTACGTCGCGGAACGCCTTAAACGCCTGAAGCAGAGCGGGATGTGCCTTTTTACCTTTTTCGAAGTTGTCGTCCTTATAGTCTTCCTGCTCGTAGTATTTTTCTACTTCGCGGATCTGCGCGATCACGTCTTTTAAAGCCACGACGTATTTATCGGCGACATCTTCGATCTCGGGCATGCTCGGTTCGAGCTGCTTTGCCGACGTAATGGCCTTTTCGCAGTCGGTGCCGTCACCGTTGACGTCATACAGGCCGTAAACCAGCGTTTCTTTGCCAGTTGGGCCCTGCTCAATATTCTTTACCCAAAGGGCGTAGCGATTATAGCTTTCGACCACGCGGTTTGAATATTTATTGAAGCATTCGCTTATGTAGAAATTTGTTTTTTTGGTCAGCGAGTTCTCAGGGCTTTCAGTCTCGCTCGTCGTCGGCGTTTCGCGTACGGCAGGCGGCGGGGTGTCGCGATTCTGTCTGTTTGCCAGTTCGGACAGCTTTTTACAGCCAAGCGTCGCAAAAAGGATCAGCACGACGCAGATCAACGCAGAAGCATTACTGGGAGTCAGTTTTCGCCGCAAGTTGAACGACATGGGTTTGAAAGGATAAAGGATAAAGGATGAAGTGAAGGGGCATTTTACTTTCTTCGTTCCTTTGAATATATTCTATAATTAAGCGAATGAGCCGAACGTTCTGGACTCT
This sequence comes from Chloracidobacterium sp., assembly GCA_031404055.1. Lineage (GTDB taxonomy): Bacteria > Acidobacteriota > Blastocatellia > Pyrinomonadales > Pyrinomonadaceae > OLB17. The sequence continues at coordinate 346 of JANNGV010000631.1, read as the reverse complement.
TCCCTTTATCCTTCATCCTTTATCCTTGTAAAAGATGGCGGAGAGGGTGGGATTCGAACCCACGGAACCCGTTAAGGCTCAACAATTTTCGAGACTGCCCGATTCAACCGCTCTCGCACCTCTCCGCGAATTGTTCATTCTAATATCTGATGTTGGAAAATATCAAGTTCGGTTTTTCGTCTTGTTCCTTCTTGTTCCTTTTCTTCCGTGGTGACTCTTTCGGAATCTATTACGGAAGAAGAGGAACAAGAAGGAACAAGAATGAAAGAAAAGAATGAAGAAGTTACCTTCGGTCCCGAAAAAAGTCCTGCATCAACTCGCGCGATTCATCGGCGAGAACGCCGGA
>JANNGV010000630.1:0-2461 GCA_031404055.1 Chloracidobacterium sp. | reverse complement strand
GTTTCAAGACCCATTTGCCGTTCCGAATGAAAAAGCTGCTACCTATCATCCTCTTTTCTACCTGCCTCGTAATATCGGCCTCCGCCCAAAACGGGACGAGACCTATGGATAATTTTGACCGTGCGCAAGGCGTTCAGGTTTATTATCCTCCCGTAAACCCTATTTTTGTGAAAAATAAAACAACTATAAAAAAACGCCGCGGCTCGAAATGGGAAGTTACGGTCGAAGATAAGCTTGTTAAGAAAACCGGAAAAACACGCATGGTTGCATCGGTAACGGACGGCTTGGCGCAACGCGAAGCACTCGTGAATGCCGGACGGACATCGCTTACGATGGGAACAAGCTCGCACCTTAAAGGCTTTACGACAGGCAACATTCTGCACGATTCTTACATAGTCGATTCAAGCAGGCGTTACGGCATCGACCCGCTTTTGATCTATTCGCAAATGCACCAGGAATCGTCGTTTAAACTCAACGCCACTTCGCACAAGGGAGCGAGCGGATTGATGCAGCTTATGCCGGCAACTGCCCGACGTTTCGGGGTGACGAGGATTTATGATCCGAAGCAGAACATTGAAGCAGGCGTAAAATATATGCGATGGCTGCTCGATACGTTTCGTGGCGATGTTGTGCTGGCTCTGGCAGGGTACAACGCCGGCGAGGGTGCCGTGATGAAGTATGGCGGCAATGTTCCGCCTTATCGCGAGACACAGGAATATGTGAGACGCATTTCTGCCCGGTATAACGCCATTTCTGATCCGCGATACGTTCAAACGGCCCGCCGCATCTCGGGCCAGACAGTAGCTCAAATGGGACAGAAAGAATCCCGGCCCCTGACGGTTTATGAGCCAAATGCCATCCCCGTGCGGCTTCCGAACGGAAAAATGATGCTCTACAATCAGTAGATCGAGAATTTTTTAGCAAGTGTGGTCTTCTCCACTTGTCTTTAAAAGACGTACGGCCGGATCCAACATCCGGCCGTTTTTTTTGTTCGATTTGCACAAATCCTGTATCATTTCATATGTTTTGCATAAAATGCGGCGCTAACAACTCGGACGAAGCGGTTTACTGCCTTAAATGCGGCAATCAATTCGATAAAGAGGAAGAAACGCGTGTTGCGACGCGAGATAGGTCCGAGACGGCCTCGAGCGAAGGGTCGCAAATATTTTCGATAACCCCAACCTTAAAGTTTGTTAAGTTGGGATATGTCTTGACGGTACTCGCGGCATTTTTACTGGTTGCGATCTTTAGTATCCTGTTTCCGGCAGTTTCGTCGATAATAGCAATAGGTTTCGGCGTTTTACTGCTGCTCGTACCGGCTTTTTATCATTTCAAGCAAAAATTAATCCGATACACGCTTACCGATACGACGATCGAGATCGACAAAGGCATGATCTCGCGCAGCACGCAGAATATACCGCTTCGCCGGATTCAGGACGTTACCGTATCGTCAACGTTTTTGCAGCGAATTCTCGGTTTTGGCGACATTGTGATAGACAATGCCAGCGAAACCGGCAGCAAAGTGATCCTGGATAATATCGATTCGCCAAGAAAGTATGCGGACATTTTATTGAAACAGATGCGGCAGCTTGAGAAATGATGCGACCCGGGAGAGTGAGCGTTTCCCCGCGTCACCTAATCCCCGCGTTCCCGCGTCAATTAACATATGACTACCATTTTAGTAACCGGCGGGGCCGGATTTATCGGCTCTGCGTTTATTCACCTCGTATTGAGCGAACAGCCCGACGTTATGGTCATCAATTATGATTCGTTGACGTACGCCGGAAATCTAGAGAATCTTGCTGACATTGATCCGGGCCGGCACAAATTTATCAAAGGCGATATCTGTGACCGGGCGGCCGTGCTCGAAGCAATGCCGAAGAATTGCTCCGCCGTATTCAATTTTGCGGCGGAGTCACACGTGGACCGGAGCATCCAGTCGGCCGACGAGTTCTTAAGAACAAACATCATCGGAACGCAGGTTTTGCTCGACGCGGCGCGAGAGCGAAACGCGCGCAGATTCGTGCAGATATCGACGGACGAGGTGATGGGAAGCCTGCCGGACGACAGCGACGAGTTTTTTACCGAAGCCTCAGTACTGCAGCCAAACTCACCCTACGCGGCGTCGAAGGCGGCGGCGGAGTTCGTCGTCAGGGCGGCGAGAGAAACACACGGCGTTGATACGATTATCACGCGTTGCGGAAATAATTACGGGCCTCGTCAATTTCCCGAAAAGCTGATCCCGCTGATGATAAGCAATGCGATGAATGACGATCCTTTGCCGGTTTACGGTGACGGTAAAAATGTCCGCGATTGGATCTACGTCGATGATCATTGCCGGGCGATCTGGCTTGCTTACGAAAAAGCCACGGCCGCGGTCGAGGGGACCGCGCGGCCGAGCGCGTCCTGTGTCGCGACCTTGACCCCGGGCACGATGGTGTTCGCCGGCGAGGTGTCTGAG
>JANNGV010000629.1:0-1890 GCA_031404055.1 Chloracidobacterium sp. | reverse complement strand
TTGCCGAAGCCGGGAATTCCGGACGCGGAGCCGACCTCAGTCCTAATCTTATCTCCTGAGAATCGATGACTTTTTGCCGGCACAACGGACACCGCTCAAGGTGTGCGGAAACAGGTTCCACTTCGTCTTCGGACACAACATCATCCGCATAGAGCGGCAAAATAAATTGTAAATCCTGGCATTTCATTGGTTATAGCGGAAAACGGCCAAATAAACCGCGTTCCGGTCCTCACCGCCGACTAGCTGAATGACTGGCTGACCCCGGCTGCTCTCCGTTCACAGAGAACAACGCATCGTCTGTTGCAAGCTATATGCAGTAAACAGGGTAAATTTGTAGATTGTTGCTGATCTAATTTCAAATAATTACCCGATCCAGGCATTTGCCGCTCCAGATATTCGTTCTCTTCGACCTCGTTTGGCACCGATTTGTCTTGTCTTCAAAGATAAAACCGGGGCGAGCCAATCATTCAACTAATTTTCAAAAATCCTTAAGCTTCTTCCGCAATTCCTCGCGGCCGCGGGCGATCCGCGATTTCACCGTCCCTATATTCACGCCCAAACTTTGCGATATTTCGTCGTAGCTCATTCCTTCAATGTCACAAAGAACGATCACTTCGCGAAAGATGTCAGGCAAGCCGAACAGAGCATTTGTCAAAGCCTTTTCACGCTCCCGAACCATCGCGGATTCTTCTGGATTTTCCGCTTTGTCCGCAATCGTCTCGTGCACTTTCGTTTCGCTGCCGCCGACCGTGGCATCAAGCGAAACGGTCTTGTCACGCTTGCGGCGTTTCCACCATCGAAACCGGTTTCGCGAGTGATTGATCGCGATTCTGAATAACCAGGTCTTGATCCCCGAATCACCCCTGAACCCTTTGATAGCCGTTAACGCACTAAGAAAAGTTTCCTGTGTAAGGTCCCCGGCTTCTTCCGGGTTCTCGGTCAACCGGTAAAGCAATGCGTGAACATCCGCCGAATATCGGGTGATGAGCAGATCAAATGCTTCCGCATTGCCGGCTTTCAGCTTGTCAATGAACTGCGATTCCGCGTTTGGAAACGCAGACGAGACTCCTGCCGCCGCAGCGGCATCAACCGGATCTTCGTCGTCAAAAGTAATTGACTTGCTGAAGAACATCTTTTGAGCCTCGCCCTTCTCGACACGAGAAGATTTTAGATTGAACATTCGCTTTTATTGCGAACAGTAATATTAGACACCGCTTTTCATTAAATGTTCCCGTGAATTTTCACATAACGAAAAAAGGCCGGTATTTGGTCAAAAGCAGCTTGAAATTTGCCTGATTTCCGCGATCTGAATGCCTTTTACGTCGCATTTATTTGCTCTTGCCGCACTTTTGAGTTAACTTAATTCTTTTGGAAAAAACTAGTTATCACGATTATACAACGATAGAGCAATTGAATTTTGCAGTTTTAAATAATGGCACGTAAAAAGAGAAGTATCGCAGCGACCGTGGCGCCTGAGGCTGATGTAAAGAATAAACCTCGTTATCAGGACTCTTTTCAGCAAAACGTCGGCAAGAAAGTCGAAGAGGTCGGCAAACGGCTCGAAGGGTATAAAAAGAATATTCTTTACGGCATCGCGGCCGTCGCTGTGTTGGCGGTGATTGTCGGCATTTTCTATGCCTGGAGCGCGCGTTCGAACGCCGCAGCTCAGGCCGCACTAGGCAAGGCTATCGAGACGTCCGAAACTACGGTAACGAACGTCCCAGCTCCCGCCGGCTCGACTACAAAAACCTTCAAAACGGCGAAAGAGCGTTCGGAGGCCGCAATTTTGGAATTTCAGGCGGTTGCGGAGAAGTACGGCGGAGCAATTGGTGACAAAGCAAAATATTTTGCGGCGGTCAATCGTCTAAACGTCGATCGCCCAGCCGGCGT
>JANNGV010000628.1:0-3748 GCA_031404055.1 Chloracidobacterium sp. | reverse complement strand
CGAGTCTCACAAGCTGACCTCAAAACTGTCAGCAAAAAACATCCATCCGTCGAAGACACAAAGGCGATGCTTCTTGCGTGGAAAGTCTGCAAGCACGTCAAATCAAACGCCATAGTTTTTGCTAACGAAAATCAGACGATTGGCGTAGGTTCCGGCCAGATGAACCGCGTTGATTCGCTCCGTATCGCCGCCATGCGGGCTGAGCGGTTCAATCTGTCTATTAATGGTTCAGCTCTCGCCTCCGACGCCTTTTTTCCTTTTCGTGACAACGTCGATGAAGCAGCAAAACTGGGCGTTTCAGCCATTATTCAGCCCGGCGGATCGATTAAGGACGATGAATCGATAGCGGCGGCTGACGAGCACGGTTTGGTGATGGTTTTTACAGGTATTCGTCATTTCAAACACTAGTTAAACACAGTTTGTTAATGTAATACATTAATTTTCTTGACATTCGTTTTATTATGGGTTAAGCTCCTTGTAATAAGACGACTGTTTGGAACGCTCGGAGGTTTGATTTACACAAATCCAGGGCGTTTTTCGCGTTTGTTTATGTTGGTTGTTGCATTCCAGTAAATTTCTTCTTCAAACCAGTCTCAAACTCTCCGTAATAATTTGTTTCATTTAATAAAATGTGTAATAGTTGCCCGAAACTCACCGTTTAGCTCCTCCCATAAACACGATTCTGTCGCCCGTATTCGGCGGGTTTGAGTGGGTGGTTTCGAATTTACCGGATAGGAAGTTGGGGGAAAAAAAGGAGACATTATATGAAAAGAATCTTGAGCATCGCGTCTATCGCAATTGTCGCGGCATCAATGGCAGCTTGCGACGGCATGGGCGACAGTAAGCCAGCGGTCAACACAGCCAATACAAATGCTAATACAAACGCAGTCAAGCCAACCGCCGCCGCACCGACCGCTGACGCCCTTTTGGCCTTGGACAAGGCGGCCAACGAAGCCTTTATTAAGGGTGACGCAAAGCATTTCGAGGGAATGCTTTCGGACAAATTTACGTCGTTTGATATGGGTATGCGGATGAGCAAAGCCGACATGGTAAAGATGGTCGGCGATATGAAATGCGACGTCAAAACATGGTCGCTCGACGAACCCCAAATGACGATGATCAACGCCGACACCTACGTGCTGAGTTACAAGGGCACGTGGGATGGCACCTGTGTAGGCCCGGACGGCAAGAGTATGAAATTGCCGAGCCCGGTCCGAGCCGCGAGTCTTTGGGTCCGCAACGGCGACAAATGGCAAGGAGCATTCCACGGGGAAACTCTCATCGTAGATCCAAAGAATCCGTCCAAGCCGCTGCCACCGCCGCCGGCCGCAAAGAAGGACGTCAAACCAGCGGCTAACACCAATACAGCCGAAAAGCCCACCGCTCCGGCATTGGATCCTAATGTCGATGCGATGCTCGCCGCCGAAAAATCCGGCTGGGAAGCCTGGAAGGCCCGTGACGCCAAGAAGCTTGAAGAGTTTTCCGCCAAGAGCCTTGCGTTCATCGACCTGTTCGGCAATTACACCGGAACACAGGCCGAAACTGTCAAGGTCTGGACCGAAGGGAAATGCGATATCAAGAGCACCAGCGTGACCGAGGCATCGGGATCAACGCTTTCGCCGACCGTCGGCATTCTCCACTTCAAGGGCAGCGGCGAAGGCACCTGCAATGACCAGAAGATCATGCCGTTATGGGGAACTTCGATCTACGTAAAAGACGGCAACACCTGGAAGCTGGCCTTTGGCTTCGAATCACCTGCGAGCTAGACGACTTATAATTCGCTTGTTTCCGGGAACCGACCCTGTTCGGTTCCCATTATTTTTGTCACCACCCTTTTTCTCACGCTTCCAACTCTTTAAGTGTCATTTCACAAATTTGGTCACCACCAAGTCTCGCCCGTCCGTCGAAACTGATATCGTCCCACGCTCGCCGGTCGTCATTACCGTTGCACCACTCATTCGCCATCGCTCGACGACCTCACTATGTGGATGATCGAACACAGACGAGTTTCCTACGGAGATCACAGCGTAGCCTGCTCCAACAGCGTTTACAAAGTCCTGAGTCGAAGATGTCCGGCTGCCATGATGCGGCACTTTAACCAGATCAGCAGCCAATATTCCGCCGCCGGAGATCAGTTCCGACTCGGCCTGCCGTTCTATGTCACCGGTCAGAAGAAAGGCCCGGTTTCCCATCACGATTCGAATAACGACTGAATGATCGTTGTCCGAAACTGCGTCGGGATCGACGGTCGCCGTCGGATAAAGAACTTCGACCGTTACTTCACCGAAATTCAGACGCTCCCCACGAGCGACCATTTTCGCAGGGATTCCGCGACGGCTCAGTACCTGGGCAATCTCGGCAAAGTCAGGATCTTCCATCGGAATCCGCCCTATCAGCGCCGAGCCGATATTGAAATTTTTTGCCACAGATGCCAAGCCTTGAATGTGATCGACGTCGGCATGCGTTGCCAAAATATGGTCAATCCTCGAATAACCCTTTTCCCATAAAAATTCGGAAACGACCGATTCGCCAATGCTCGGAACGTCCGGCTCAAAAGCGTCGGAGCCGTCTTCGACTTTCCTCCTGTAGCTAATGCGTCCGCCGCCATCGACGAGCATAGTTTTACCATCGGGAAACGTAATAAGGGCCGAATCGCCCTGGCCGACGTCGAGAAAATCTATATGCAGGCGGCCGTCCGGACGCGGAGCACTGAACGGGTGAAAGATGATCGCAGCGGCGAGAAAGAATCCCGATGCGGCTGAACCGTAAATTGTTCTCGAACTCAGCGGAGTCTCTGTCCGCCCGGACAAGGCGAATGGGTTCCAATTGTAAACGGCATAACCCATCACGAACACGGGCACGAGATAAATTGCGTAGATCAATCCCGGCCCGCCGGTATAAACGGGCAGACGAAAACTCGCCCAGTCCATCTCAACGAAAAGGCCGGGAACAGCGATCAATAGCCAATTCAGAAGCTCGGTGAGTTTAATGAACGGCAAAGCCAATGCGTCGCTGACCAACGAAAAACCGAGTGCGATCAGAGCCGAAAAACTCTCCAACGCAATAAAAATGCCCGCCCAGAGATTCAATAGCACTGAGAGGATGGAAATCCTGTGAAAATAAACGACCTGAAACGGAAGAAGCCAGAGCTGGACTATGAGTGAAACCAAGATAGCCTCGAAAACAAATGCGGCTGTCCGTTGTACCGATTCCAGCCCATTCATTTTGCGATATGGTGATTTAAACACATTTCCCGACCAAACATGTCGTTTTGCCTCGATTCGCCATGCTTCCGCTCGCCAATAGATAGTTTCGCAGAACCGCTTGAGCCATTCGGGAACGAGCGGCGGAAACGGTGCTTCAATAGTCGGCGTCCAGGTTCCGATAGACCGGAGTTTTTCGATCAACGGAAAGCCCATAACAACGATCGCAGCCACGCTGACAAAGGTAAGCTGAAACGACGGGCCAAAAAGATCGTGTGGCCGCCACACCAAAAGTATCAGAGCGCACGCGCCGAGCGAATTAACGAGCGTGCCGGTCCGGTAGATGACGTGAGAGAAAAGCAGAATCGTAAACATTAAGCTCGCCCGCACAACCGGCACTTCGGCTCCGACGGCAAGCGTATATATCCACAAAATCGACGAAACAACAACGAATTGACTGAGGTTGTTCCTCGTAAACATCCGAACCAAGAGCAATAACAGCCCGCCGATAAACGTGATATGAAGTCCGGAAATCACAAGAATGT
>JANNGV010000627.1:0-4092 GCA_031404055.1 Chloracidobacterium sp. | reverse complement strand
CATTTACTCTGTGACCTCTGTGTCTCTGTGGTGAATTGCTTTTATAATAGCGGAGAAAATGCGAATCAACGAAAGAGTCGTCCAGTTAAACGACAAACCTGTAAATCCGGATGCGAAGTACGTCCTGTATTGGATGCAGATGTTCAAGCGGGTGGAGAATAATCACGCGCTAATTTATGCGATCAGGCAGGCAAATGAATTGAAACTGCCGCTGGTTGTTTACGAAGGTCTGAAATATTACTACCCGTGGGCAAGCGATCGCATCCACACGTTTATTCTGGAAGGCGTCGAGGAAAAGCATAAGGCCTTTGAGAAGCTCGGTGTCCGATATGTTTTTTACCTACAGAAAGATAGGGGTGCTCCTAAACAGACTGTGGCAAAACTTGCCAAGGACGCGGCGTTGATCGTTACGGACGACTTTCCGTGCTTTATCATTCCGCAGCATAACGAACGCATTTCGGGCAAAGCAACTGTGCCGGTTTTTGCGGTCGATTCGAACGGCATCATTCCGATGTCGAAATTTGATAAGGAAGAATACGGTGCCTATACGATCAGACCGAAGATCAAAAAGTTGCTGGACAATTATCTAAAACCTTTGCCGGAAGAAAAGGTAAAGATCAAAAGCTTTGATATTGAAGTCGAATGCCCTGAAACTCCTGTAACTTCTGAAACTATCTCCAAACTTGTCTCGGAATGCGATATCGATCATTCCGTCCAGCCGTCCGAGGTTTATCACGGCGGCACGTCTCAAGGCCGCAGGCGGTTGAAAAAATTTGTCGAAGAAATATTGCCCGATTATGACAACGCCCGCAGCAAACCGGACCGCGACGGCTCATCACGGCTCTCGTCGTATCTGCATTTTGGTTTTCTGTCGCCGCTTGAGATCGCATTAGCGGTAAAGGATGCCGACGCTCCGCAGGAATCCAGAGACGCGTATCTTGAAGAGCTGATCGTCCGCCGCGAGCTTTCCTATAACTTGACCCGGCACAATGCGAAGTACGATTCGCTCGAATCGCTGCCCGCGTGGGTCCATAAAACGATGCGAGCACATGTTGATGACGAGCGGCAGTTTCTTTATACGCTCGAAGAACTCGAAACCGGTCAAACGCACGACGAGCTTTGGAACGCGGCCCAGCGGGAGATGGTCGTGACGGGCGAGATGCACAATTATGTGCGGATGCTGTGGGGAAAGAATGTCATCGCGTGGTCGCGTTCATATGAAGAAGCATTCGAAACTCTTGTCCATCTCAACAACAAATACTGCCTTGATGGCCGCAATCCGAATTCATACGCGGGCATCCTATGGTGCTTCGGCAAGCACGACCGCCCGTGGATGGAACGGCCGGTTTTTGGAATGATGCGGTATATGACGACCGGGAGCACGGGGAAGAAGTTTGACTCGAAGAAGTATATTGAGTGGACGAAGACTCTTTCCCAGGAGATCTAGTTAGCGACACGTCCGACAACGAATCTATTCCGGGCATCGTTGCTAACTTGTCCGCGGAACTCCTCCAGCGACACCATTCCTTCCCATTCAGTCAGTGGAAGTTCACCCACGGTTGGCACATCATCGTCTAAAAGCAATGGCGCCTCGTTGATCTCGATCGGAGGTACGTTGCCGGTCGGGAAGAGAGCGATCGCAGAATCAGAAACTCTCATCACCAAAATTCCGCTGAGAAAAGCAGTAATAATGCTGAAGGCGGCGGTCGCAACACGCGATGCCCGGCGTTTAACAGCCTGCCAGCCAACTGGGCAATTCTTGGTTAAAACAGTTCCATCCGCTCGGCGGAAGAACCTGACGCATAAACGGCCCTCTGAGTTCATTAGCAGATTTTCGGCTTCCTGACGGGTCATGTCCGAGAGGTTATAGACGTTCAGCTTGCAGTCGCCGCAAAAGCGTTTACGGTCATTGCCGTACATTTCGTTCCAGTTTGCGGAACATGGCGATGCGACATGGATATTGTCTAGCGGGTTGGTGAAGTTTCTCATTTGGGCCTCCGGGTTATTAGACGCGCTTCGCGTACTTTTGTTCCCTTAAGAACGGATGAGAAATTTATTGTTGCATCGGCCCGATGATAGATATCTTGATAAAACTCCGCGTGTATGTCAGACGAACGAAATTTTCGCTCGGATTTATAATGTAAGGAGTGTTTATCGCAATGATCAATCATATTTCAATCGGAGTTAACGATCCTGAAAAGACCGCAAATGTTTTGGCCGAGTTATGGAATGGCATCGTGTTGCCATTTCCGCCGAGCCCGGATTCGTTCATAGTTTTGGCCAATGACGGCAAAGGCTCGGCTGTCGAGATTACGCCGATCGACGTTGTTCTTGAACCTGGCGAAGGGCTGCCGGATGAGGAAAGTTTTAATACGGTACACAGACCGGTGAAAATGAAGCACGGTTTGTAAGGACCGAGTTTCGCCCGCGCTATGTATCGACGCATTTGAACATCAACACGCATTTGAGCGTCGATGAAATCAAGGCTATCGGAAACCGCGAAGGTTGGCGGACGCTTGTCTGCAACCGCGATAACGGGCTTTTTCAGCTTGTTGAGCTTTGGATCGAGGACCGCTTCATGCTTGAAGTGATGACGCCGGAACAGACGGCACGCTATATCGAGATCACCGATCCGGAATTCATCGCAAAAGCCTTTGCGGATTTTCTTCCCGCACCACCGCAGAGCGCTCAGGCTGCGGACAATCTGCATCTGATAGGTTAGGAAGATTTTGAACGCGGATTATGCGGATCGGGCGGATATGGTCGGAAGGGAAATTTGAGAGCCGTCTTCAAATTCCTAGCGGTGCGAATCCGCCATATCCGCGTTCAAAAGTTCGGATGAAAGCAAACTTTTCCAGTTTCCTCTCCAATCAAAACCTTCGGTTCCGCGAAAACGTTTTTTGTAATCGTAGAATGATTCGCCGCTGTAGCAATAGCCCTGATAATAAAACTGCTTGCCGCCGTCTATCGCAAACTCTATTTCCTTTAACATCGTAAATATGCCGAGGCTTCGGTGCGATTCGTCAGGATCGAAAACGGCGTAGACACCCGATAATGCCGATCCGCCCACATCGAAAAAACTCGTCGTAACCAGCCTTTCGTGATCGTAAACGGCAAGTTCCAAACCTTCGCACGGCGTGTTCGCGGGATCTATTGAGAGAAAATCGTAAAGCGAATCGGGCGGGTGCTGTTTGAACCGGAGTTTGTGCCGTTCAAAAAGATCCTCGACCGCGGCTGTTAGTCTGATCGGCCTGGTCTCACATCGAAGCCTCACATTTTTGCGCAGCACGCGTGATTGGCTTTTTGAAGGTGCAAATTCAGAGAGGCGGATCCTGAGCGGAATAACCCGGCGGATTTCATCGCGGTAAATCCCAAGATTGTATCGAAAAAAGTGCGTGCCGAAATGCCGCCATCCGTTCGCAAGCAGCTCGTCCAATTGACCAGGCGAAATCCAGGGGCCGGAATCAAGTGTCCACCTTCTCGAGTGAGATTGACGCAATCCCCGAAGCGGCCTGATTGGTGGCGCCCTGATTCGGTGAGCGCAACGTCCGCGCCCGACTCACCCGGCCTCAGCAGTTGTTGTTCACTCCGCTGGAAGGGCTGGCTACACGGCGGCCTGCGCCTCGCCCTCCACCACGGACTCGCCGTTCTGATTCGTGGTCACCACCTTGATCGTCGCTACTCCCCCCTCGATCGAGGTCACTTCGCCTTTCGCGGTCAGCGTGTCGCCCGGCCAGACCTGCTTGGTGAAACGGACGCCGTACTTCTTCAGCGCCACCGGGCCCAGCCAATCGGTCAGCATCCGCCCGGTGAGGCCCATCGAGAGCATCCCGTGGGCGAAGACGGATGGGTATCCCGCCATCCCCTGCGCGGCCGTGTCGTCGTGGTGCAGCGGGTTGAAGTCCCCACTCGCCCCGGCATACTTAACGATGTGCGTGCGGTTCACCTTTTCGATGACGACCGCTTCATGAGTATCTCCAACTTTAAGCGTCATTGTTTCGACTCCTATTGCTCGACAGCTTTTTCGGTCTGGCGCAGCAGGCCGTGATGGTCTGGCGCGAACTGCCGGTACCGGTCATCGCCGCTGTGCAC
>JANNGV010000626.1:0-3525 GCA_031404055.1 Chloracidobacterium sp. | reverse complement strand
CCGGTTCCTCCACCTGTCAGGTTTACACTGGCAATCCCCGTCAGCCCCTGGTATTCCAGGGTAGCCACTGTGTCCTCACTGATCGGCGTTCCCCGGCGCACCTGCAACAACAAGCGGTTACAGAGTTATACGAGGCTCTCTTACTTCGGCTTTCGGGCATCAATGCAGAAATCGAGCGATCCCAAATGAATGAGCGGGACTCTACCGCAGCAGTTAACGCTCTCAAAATTCTGACTGCGAAGGTAAAACAAGCTGAGCAGTCCGCCGTAAGAACCTTTGCAAACCTAAACTCTTTTGCCCTGCAAAGCGCAGAAATCGTCAAAGAAATGATCTTTGATTTTTTACGCGACGAGGAACGAAAGGTTTTTGTTATCGGTTACAACGTCGAGACGGGAAAGCGTGACAATTCCTTTTACGATTTACTGGCCTCAGAATCTCGTTTGGCCAGTTTCGTCGCCATCGCGAAGGGCGAGATCGGACAAGAACACTGGTTTCGGCTGGGACGATCCCTTACACCGGTAGATTCAAGCCGGGCTCTAGTCTCTTGGACCGGTACGATGTTTGAATATCTGATGCCGATCCTTGTCATGCGCGACTATGAACAAACGCTTCTCAGTCAAACCTATAGGGCAGTCGTTCAAAGGCATATTGAGTATGGCGCAAAGAATAACGTGCCGTGGGGTATCTCTGAGTGTGCCTTCAACGCTCGCGATCTACAGCTAAATTATCAATATCAGGCTTTTGGCGTTCCCGGACTCGGCTTAAAGCGGGGCTTGAGCGAAGATCTGGTGGTTGCTCCGTATGCGACTGCTCTTGCTGCACCGATCTTCCCGCAGGCCGCGATGTCAAACTTCCGCCATTTGGCAAATGAAGGGATGCTTGCCCGGTTCGGCTTTTACGAGTCAATAGACTACACGGCGGAACGTCTGCCGCGTGATCACACATCCTCGATCATTCGGGCCTACATGGCCCATCATCAGGGGATGATTCTCGTTGCCCTTAATAATTTAGTTAATTCCAATATTATTCAGAAGCGTTTCCACACAGAACCTCTTATTCGATCTACTGAATTACTACTGCAAGAAAGGATTCCCCATGGAGCTCCGGCATCTCATCCACGGGCCGAAGAAGTTTTGTCCAGCCGGTTGGTGCGGCAGCTCTCCGGTCGGGTAACAAGGGTTTTCAATACGCCTAATTTGCCTACGCCGCGGGTGCAACTCCTGTCCAACGGTGCGTATTCAGTAATGGTGACCACGTCTGGTGCCGGCTATTCGATGCACAAAGATATTGCCGTAACGCGCTGGCGCGAAGATACAACTCGAGATCCCTGGGGCAGTTTTATTTACTTGCGTGATGTTGAAAGCGGTGAGGTTTGGTCGAGCGGTTACCAGCCGATAGGACGAAGGCCTGATTTTTACGAAGTTGCGTTCTCGGAGGATAAGGTGGTTATCAAACGCCGCGACGGAACCACTGAGACGCGGACAGAAATAGTTGTGTCACCCGAAGACAATGCCGAAATTCGCCGTGTGTCGATCACTAATAATTCGTTAAAAGCGAGAGAGATCGAGATTACAAGTTATGCTGAAATTGTCTTGGCTCCGCCGAAGGCAGATGCCGCACATCCAGCATTTAGCAATCTTTCCATTGAAACGGAATTTAACCCTGACGAAAACGCTCTGATCGCAACACGCCGTCCACGGGCTGAAAGCGACGAACCCATATGGGCAATACATACGATCGCAATTGAGGGAGCAACCATCGGTGCGGTCCAGTATGAAACCGATCGTGCACGATTCTTAGGGCGTGGACACGATGTTCGTGGACCGATCGCAGTAATAGAGGACCGTCCACTTTCAAATACCGTTGGAGCAGTGTTAGATCCGATCTTTTCCCTGCGTTGCTGCATCAGAATCGATCCGAATGAAACAGCCTGCGTGACGTTCTCGACCGCCGTTGCAAGTTCTCACGCGGAGGCGTTGAGACTAGCGGATAAATATCATGACGTCAGCATCTTTTTACGCGAAGCTGCCCTCGCATGGACACGGTCACAGGTTGAAATGCGTCATCTGAACGTCGACCCGGAGAACGCATACCTATTTCAGCGGCTCGCCGCCCACATACTTTACGCCGACCTTGGCCTCCGCTCACGGCCGGGCGTACTGGGGCTAAATACAAAAGCGCAGTCCGACCTTTGGCCCTACGGTATTGGCGGCGATCTGCCGCTCGTCCTTGTTCGTATAAACCGAGCCGAAGATATGTCCATAGCACGGCAGATGTTGAACGCTCACGAATATTTGCGGCTCAAGGGGTTGATTTTTGATCTGGTCATCTTAAATGACAATCAACCGGGGTACATGCAGTCGTTGCAGGACGAACTCACAAGAATTGTCCGCACCAGCGGTGAATCAAATTTATTGGACATAAATGGTGGGATCTTTATAAGGCGGTCAGATCAAATACCTGAAGTAGACCGCATACTTCTCCACACGGTTGCCCGGGTAGTTATAGTTGGCGAACGCGGTGATCTCGAAGATGAACTTTTTCGAAAGGCGATCGAGACGGCTTCGCCGAGGCCTTTCGTTGCTAAGAGTCCGAATCGTCCTTACCCAGAACCTTCGACGCCGCAGCCGGAGTTGACCTTTTTTAACGGACTTGGTGGATTTGGAAATTCAGGGAAAGAGTACGTCACAGTTTTGGCAGACGGACAATGGACGCCAGCTCCGTGGCTAAATGTAATAGCAAATGAGAAGGCTTTCGGTTTTCAGGTCTCGGAAACCGGTGCGGGATTTACCTGGTCGGTCAATAGCCGCGAAAATCGTCTTACACCTTGGTCAAACGACGCCGTCAGTGATCCGCCTGGAGAAGTAATTTATATACGAGACGAAGAATCTGGTTCGCTATGGACACCCACGCCGCTACCAATTCGGGAAGCCGAACCTTATACGATCAAACACGGGCAGGGATACACAGTTTTTGAGCATCTCAGCCATGGCATTTCCCAAGATCTACTACAGTTCGTGCCGCTTGATTCTCCGGTAAAGATCTCGCTCTTGCGTCTGCACAATCGAACTAGCCGGAAGCGAAAGTTATCGGTTACAAACTACAGCGAACTTGTTTTGGGGTTTGACCGGAGCCAAACCGCACCCTTCATTATTACCGAAACAGACGATACGAAGAGCTGTGTCCGAGCGCGCAATCCATACAATAATGAGTTTGCCGGACGCGTTGCATTTGTTGCGACCAACGCCGACCTAGACTCTCTTACTTGCGACCGCAAGGAGTTTGTGGGCCGGAACGGGAGTCTAAAGAAACCAGCGGCCTTGGCCCGCGAAAATCTATCCGGCCGAACGGGTGCCGGACTGGACCCCTGCGCTGCATTGCAAACCATCATCGATCTCGAACCGGACGAAGTAAGAGAGATAGTGTTTTTGATCGGCGAAGGCGAAACAAACGCGGAAGTAGAAAGCGTAATAACAAAGTTCCGTGAACTAGACGCCGTGAAAGGATCGTTTGCCGAAGTCACGG
>JANNGV010000625.1:0-1865 GCA_031404055.1 Chloracidobacterium sp. | reverse complement strand
GCCGGATTACGCCGGCAACCAGCATCGGCCTTTTGCCGGGTGAAATGTTCGTGCATCGAAATGTAGCAAACCTGGTAAATCACACCGACATGAACTGCCTATCGGTGATGCAGTTCGCCGTCGAGGTGCTGAAGGTAAAGCACATAATCGTTTGTGGTCATTATGGCTGCGGCGGGGTCAAAGCAGCTCTTGACGATACGCGCCTCGGTTTGATCGACAATTGGCTGCGTCACATCCAGGATATAATGCACAAGTATCAGGGCGAGTTGAACACCGCCGCCGATTACGACGAACGGCTGGACAAATTGTGCGAGATTAACGTCATCGAACAGGTTGTCAGCGTTGGCGAAACGACGATTGTTCAGGATGCCTGGGAACGGGAACAGCAACTGGAAATTCACGGATGGATATACACGATTGCCGACGGTATTTACAGAGACTTAAAGGTCAGCGTCGATTCGCTCGTCAAATTAGACGGAATGCGTAACAAGACTTTTGATTACCGGCAGAAGATTGGGACTGTATGAAAATTGTCGATAAAATATGGCTGCGGATTCGCCCTTGCTTACACGCGGGCTTCTGCATGCTTTTACTGACTTCGGCCTTCTGGCTGCTGCCTGCAGCTCACGGCCAGATGTCGCGCAAGCCTTCGCCGACGCGCGAACCCGTGGGAGTGATGGACAAGAAGCCGGATTCGAAAAAGAATTCGCTTTTGAAAATAGGTTCGCGAGATGAATTCGACACGATAGCACGCGTTTATCATCAAAACACTCCGTATGCCTTGCCGCACGCGATGTTCGTTATCGACCGCCGTGCGAGAAACAAGATCTTTTTCGTCAATTCGCAAAAGTATCGCTTTCACAAAGATTTTCTGCTGTCTACCTTATTAGTCCCGCGCGGTGCCGATGTTTTTAAGCCGATCTATATCGATGAAGACCGGCGGTTTATTGTCGGGACGATTGCCTGGCAGTCGCCGGTAGATAAATTCACATGGGAACTGTGGGAAGGCGACATGGCGACGGCCGAGCAAATCAGGCTCGCCAACGAAGTGATAAACAAAGGCTTTTTCGCCGGTGTTTCCTACAAGCCGAATTCGCTGCGGCAGGAAGACGTTTCAGAAAGCTTGGGCATCGAACGCGTTCTGCAAAGCGAGCTGAATAAAAATCAGGCATATCTCGCTTTGAACACCGGAACGGCAGTCGGGCGAATACACGTGATCGACAAGCTTGACGACACGGTCGAGATAGGCGACAACGAAATTCTTGTATTGAAGGAACTGCCAATCAGCCTGCCGCCCGTCCGCGGCGTGATCGTCGCCCAACCGTCGAGCCCGCTTTCGCACATCAACATTCTCGCGAAAGGCTGGAACATTCCGAACGTTTATATAAAGGACGCCGATAAGCTTTTCCGCGACTACGACACTTTCGTATATAAGCTGGACGCAAGCCTGACAAAATACGACCTGACGCGTGCGTCTCTGGATCAGATAAAAGAAAACTTTAAGTCGCCCGACCAGCAGATTCCGCCGGTTCTATTACTTCGGGATTAGCATCATATACCGATTGGGTCCGGCATTCAAGACAAAACTCAAATATTTTACGCCTGGCGCAACACTAGCTACTATCCTCTCCGTCGTCAGCTCTGTGCTGTTCTCCATGTATGTCAACAACATTTTTGCTTACAATGAAATCTATGGATCGATTGGGGCTTTGATCTTGATTCTCGTTTGGCTCCAACTCAATTCCTTTATCATCCTACTAGGGTATGAGCTCAACGCTTCGATTGCTATCAACCGCGATTTGCTCAGACAGGAAGACGTGTAATCCCGCATACAGCTTTGAAAAAAAAATAAATGCACTTTTTTC
>JANNGV010000624.1:0-1613 GCA_031404055.1 Chloracidobacterium sp. | reverse complement strand
AGATAAAAACCGGTATCCGAATGATTGGATAGAGACTCAAAAATAGATTCCCAGACGCGTGAACCGCGAGGTAATTTAAATGATAACAGCGGCAGCCACAATGAAATACGGCAAAGTCAGAAATTATTACAACGGCGAATTTGTCGAGAGCGGTTCGGGCGAATCGCTCGACGTGACCTCGCCCCTAGATTGAAATTTGCTTTCACAAGTGCCGATGTCCACTGTCGGTGAACTGAACTCTGCGGTCAGCGCGGCGAAAAATGCTTTTGCGGCGTGGAGCACGACACCGATCAAGGAACGCGTACAGATTTTTTTCAGATACCGGCAACTGCTAGAAAAGAACGCGGATGAATAGACCGCCTTGGTGTCCGAAGAAAACGGCAAGACGTGGGACGAGGCTAAGGCCGAGGTCGAGAAGAGCATCGAGTTGACCGAGTTTGCCTGTTCGATGCCGCAGCTTGTGTCGGGCGAAATTCTGGAGGTTTCAAAAGGCGTCGAATGCCGCACGGAACATTTTCCCATTGGCGTTGTTGCGTCAATCGCGCCGTTTAATTTTCCGCTGATGGTGCCGAACTGGACGATGCCGAACGCGCTCGTACTTGGCAATACGATGATCATGAAGCCGTCCGAGCTTGTGCCGCTTTCGGTCGGGCGAATGGCGGAATTATTGAAAGAGGCTGGTTTGCCCGACGGCGTTTTTAACGTCATCAACGGCGGCAAAGAGATTGTCGAAGGCATCTGCTCGCACGCTGATATCGAGGCGGTAAGTTTTGTCGGGTCGACCAAAGTTGCGAAGCTCGTTTATCAGCAAAGCACTCACAGTTTGAAACGCTGCGTTGCTCTTGGCGGCGCGAAAAATCACCTCTTTGTTTTGCCGGACGCAAATCCGGCGATGACAGCTTCTAACGTAACGGCGTCCATGTCAGGCTGCGCGGGCCAACGCTGTATGGCCGCGTCCGCAATGCTGGCCGTGGGCAATGTCGATCCGATAATTGAACAGATCTGCGATGAGGCGAGGAGGATCGTTCCAGGCAAAAATCTTGGCGCGGTGATCTCTAAAGCCGCAAAAGAACGGATCGAAAATTATATAACCGAAGCCGAAAGCAACGGTGCGAAAATATTGGTCGATGGCCGCGGTGCGGTTGTCGAAGGCAAGGAAAACGGCACGTATGTCGGCCCGACCGTGATCGATCACGTCACGCCCGAAATGTCCGTCGCGACCGAGGAGATATTCGGCCCGGTGATCTCGATCATGCGCACGGATACGCTCGACGAAGCGATCAAGATCGAAAACGATAATCCCTACGGCAACGCCGCATCGGTCTTTACACAAAGCGGCGGAATGGCGAGATATGTAATGGAACACGCGAGTGCCGGAATGATCGGCGTCAACATCGGCGTGCCGGTCCCGCGTGAGCCATTCTCCTTCGGCGGCTGGAACGAATCGCGCTTCGGCTCAAACGATATCACCGGAAAAAGCTCGATCGAGTTTTGGACCAAGTTGAAGAAGACCACAACCAAGTGGAATCAGGAAGCGGGCGTAAACTGGATGAGTTAGTTAAGTTATCTGGGGAGCATGTCAGAACCAGGCGCGGTAGCGACTGGGTTCCGTG
>JANNGV010000623.1:0-3106 GCA_031404055.1 Chloracidobacterium sp. | reverse complement strand
TGGTCCCGTGTTGAATAAGTTCATAAGTGCTAAATTCCCGGCTCATCGGGCTAACCCTTTTCGTCGTCAGCGGTGTGCAGTAGGCGTCTTCGCGTTTGCCGAGAATTCGTGTGCCGATTGCGTAAAGCGGAGAGCGCCACGGTTCCACGGCCGAAAATCTGCCGCCTTTTTGCAGCACGCGTGCTGCCTCTGCCAAGGCCAGCTCCGTCTGCATGTGATGAAGGCAGCCGCCCGCAAAAGCGCCGTCGAATGTTTCTTGTCTTATCGGCAATTCTTCGGCTATTGCGACGACGCACCGGAATCCATTGCCGACGCCGGCGGATTCGGCCAATCCGCGGGCGATCCTTGCTTCACCCAACATCGGGGTTATCAGCCACGACTCGGCTGCTCCGGCAAGCGCGAATTTGATCGCGTGTGTACCGGAACCACCCAACTGAAGAACGCGCTTGCCTTTTAGATCGCCGAGATGGCTGTAAGCATCCCATTGCGCCGCCGAGTCGTGAACCGCATCGACCCAGCGGTGCCAAGGGCCGGGAAATGAATCTCGTTCCTCTTGCGTGGCCGCCAATTCAGTTGGAAGAATTGATTCCGCCCCGCCCCGCCCTAATTTTTCGAGAGCCGTCGATGCCGCATTGTTATAAAACTCCATTTCCTCGTAAGCCTCAGCATATCTTGCATCCGTCAGATCGAATGCCGGCGGCTGTTCGGCGGCCGTTAGCGCTTCGGGTGCAAGCAGAATCGGGATTCCATCGACAACCGGATAAGCACATTTAAGGTCTTCGCGAAGAAGAACATATGGAGTCGGGCCGGCCGGTTTTGAGAATTTGCCCTTGGCGTTCAGCGAGTCGGCACGCGGACGCAATTTGCCCTTCAGACGCTCTTCCGCTACTTCGAGCGTCACCAATTGGAGGCCGAGTTTCGTCGTCGGGCAGATTAATACCGAAGCCGGTTCCTGATTTGTTTCCAGATCCATAATTGCGCGGAAGACGCGTTGAGCAAACTTTAATGTTAATTGAAACCTGTATTGAATTCAATTAGACGAAATGGTGGGTTTGAGCATAGCCACGTCGTTTA
Source organism: Chloracidobacterium sp. (assembly GCA_031404055.1). Taxonomy (GTDB): domain Bacteria; phylum Acidobacteriota; class Blastocatellia; order Pyrinomonadales; family Pyrinomonadaceae; genus OLB17. Next base: position 2,032 of record JANNGV010000623.1, on the reverse strand, counting down.
CGGCGTGGCAGGAGCTCCCTTGTGATCGTCAGGGCGTTTTAACGTCCTTCCTCTTTGCGCCAAAGCCCGGCTAATGCGGAAGAATAAGGACGTTAAAACGCCCTCCCATCTTTTACTCGATTACGACCACGCCGTAAACGGGCGTGGCTACGCGAAGCCGAAGATGGGAACTTTTGTGTTGGAGATTTCGATCTTTGACACAAAAGACACAAAGTTCGCACAAGGAATACGGAGGTACGGCAACACACGTGCGAATCTAGTTGAATTTGTACATTCGCAACCGCTTTATTATTCTCTAGTTAATGAAAGCACCGCTAGTCGCCATTATTGGCAGGCCGAATGTCGGCAAATCCACGCTGTTTAATCGGCTTACTTCGTCACGGAAGTCCATCGTCGGTGATCAGCCGGGGATCACGCGCGACAGAATCTACGGAGATGTCGAATGGAAATCGCGCACGTTCGAACTTGTCGATACGGGCGGGATCGTACCGGATGACGAAGCGATAATTCCCGCAAACATATTCAAGCAGGCGGGATACGCTATCGATAAGGCGCAGGCAATTATCTGGGTCGTCGACGCACGCGCGGGCGTGACGCCGCTCGATGAAGAGATCTCGGTGTTCTTGCGCAATATCGGCAAACCGGTTTTTATCGCCGCCAATAAAGCCGAAACGCGGAAGGTTGAAGAGGAGGCGGGCGAGTTTTACAAATTCGGCTTTGAACTGTCACCGCTATCGGCGGAACATGGAACGTCCATCGGAGACCTGCTCGATCTGGTATTCGCCGCCCTGGAATTCGAGGACGAGGTAGAGGAAGAGAAACGTGAAGAGATAAAACTTGCCATAATCGGTAGGCCGAATGTCGGAAAGTCTTCACTCTTGAACAGTATTCTCGGCGAGGAACGCGTTATCGTTTCGCCGATTGCGGGCACGACCCGCGATGCCATCGATACAGAACTCGAAGTTGACGGCCAAAAGTACATTTTGATCGACACCGCCGGAATTCGCCGAAAGGGAAAAACCGTCGCCCTGGCAGAGAAAATGTCAGTTGTAATGGCAAGAAAAGCGCTCGAACGGGCGGATGTCGCAGTATTGATAATCGATGCGGTTGAAGGAGCGACGCATCTAGACGCGAATATCGCAGGCTATGCGGTCGATTCCGGATGCTCGGTGATTATTGCCGTAAACAAATGGGACGCGATCGAAGAAAAGGAAACGAACACGATCTATGAATTCGAACGCGATCTGCGCCAGCATATGAAATTTCTCGATTGGGCGCCGATGGTCGCGATCTCGGCCCTTACAGGTCAGCGGGTCACGAAAATTCTCCCGCTGGTCGCAAAAGCGAATCTGGCCCGCAACACGCGTGTTCCGACAGCACAGCTAAATAAATTTTTTGAGGACAGCATTTCGCAGCCTCGCGGCGGAACGGCCCCGGCTCCGGTAAAAGGCGGTGTCTCGCGTTTGAAGGTACAATACATCACCCAGGGCGGACTGCGGCCGCCGGTATTCGTGCTGTTCACATCCGGCGGAAACAAGGCCGGGCTTCATTTTTCGTATTTAAGATATATTGAAAATCGCCTCCGCGACGCCTTTGAGTTTTTCGGTACGCCTATCAGATTGAAGGAAAAACACAAGGTACGAAAGGCCGCAGGCGGCCGGTAAGTAATGGAAGCCACCTTACTAATAATCAGACTTTTCCTTTTTGCGGTATTTGCCGTTGCCGGCATCAGCAAGCTGCTCGACCGGCCCGGATCGATCAAGGCGATGCGCGAATTCGGCACGCCCGATGAATTTACAAAGACCTTTGCAATTGCCTTGCCATTCGCCGAGATAGTATTCGCTTTTTGCTTTCTCTATAAGGAGATGTCGTGGGTTGGATCTCTCGGAGCGCTTCTACTGCTTTTGAGTTTTATTGGCGGGATGATCTGGCAGATCTCGCAGGGCAAAGCTCCGGATTGCCATTGCTTTGGCCAGATACATAGCGAACCGGTAGGCAAGAAAAGTCTTATACGGAATATTGTTTTTGCGGT
>JANNGV010000622.1:0-5300 GCA_031404055.1 Chloracidobacterium sp. | reverse complement strand
CGAGCTCGGCGAGCGTGCCGCGGAGCACGACGCGCTCGGTGTCGCGCTGGCTCGCCAATCGGGATATCCTCAATAATAAAATCCTCGCCAAACGGCATTATCCGTGGGGCAGAATCTTTGTCGATGTAAACGATCGATTCGTGTGTTTTTCTGCGTAGTGCTAATGCCATAATTATTATCTGTTCAATCGCAGTTTCTAAAGACGCGAGTTCCACCGTCAGGAATATCTCCCGAAATGCTCATACCACAAAGTGCGAAGGACAAATCAGTGGTTGTGTCCCAATCCAGACTAATATCAACTCGTCGCCCATCCTTCTCCAAAATTAATGAAGACCAATTATCGTCCCGGTACACAGCTTCTTCGGGTGAGCCTCGTTCGTCTCTTCGCCACTTCAGTTCTTTGTCGATGCTTTTCAATATTCCTGTGGCTCCTTTCATTTTCGCGGCAAATTCCTCGTGCCGAACTTGAGCCTTCATAATACTTGAAGTTCCGTCATAGATCTCACTGAAACTTTCATTTAAAAGCTCCTGGCGAAGTCGCTCAACAGCTCTATCGTTCGCTGGTCTGTAATTGATTGAACATGCCAACCCAATAAATAGATAAAGTGCAACACAGGTTGCGAAATGTGCCGTTTTATTCACGTTAGTCATTTCAAATCCAAAATCGCCCAATCATGCTGCAACGCCGTTTGTTTCAATCTGAAATCCGGGCAAACCGCTACCGGATGGCCAACGATAGACAGCATGGGTAGGTCGGAGATGCTGTCGGAATAGGCGTACGATTCCGATAGATTGATATTCTCCCGTTCGGCGTATTCGCGGATCCATTTTGCTTTGGTGGCCGAGGCCATGACGGGCGGGAGGACGCGGCCGGTGGCATAGCCGTTCACGAATTCGAGTCGGTTAGCCACGTAATCGTCGATACCGAGGTGTTCCATCAGCCGCTCGATCGTAAAGTCCAATGCTCCGGTCAGCAAAACCTGCCGTTGGCCGATCTTTTTGCCTTGGGCGATCAACTCTGGCGTTCCCGGAAAGATCGCCGGTTTCAAGACCTCTTCAAAAAGCTCATCTGAGAAATATCGCAGCCGGTCTTGTGAAAAACCCGAATAGCTCTTAAAAAATACTTCATTAAAAACATTGCGTGAATAAAGATCGGTCAGTCCAAAGAACGGCAGTTTGGCAAGCGTGCCGACACTTTTTTTGGCCGTCTGCCACAAGCCCTGCTGACGCTTGGCGTAAAACCCGAGCGTATGCACTAGATTGGTCGAAACCAATGTGCCCTCCAAATCGTAAAAAGCCGCGGCCTGACCGTTATCATTCATGACGAAATTATGCTAATTTAACTGCATCTAAATCGGGTAATTTGAAAAGTACCACGATATTATCACGTATCGGCATTTTTGCTCTATGGAAAAGCGGAATCTTTACATTTTAAATACAATTGTAATTACATTGTGCCTACTATCCTCGTGTGCTTCGCGGGTCGAAACGGAATCGAAACCTGTCGAAATCGATTCAGACGTCCTGGCACAAACAGTCGCGGAAGCAGAAAGCCTATTCAAACAACGCTCTGATATAGAGAAACTGCGTGCGGCAATTGCCATGCTCGGAAACATTCGCAATCCTGACCGGCGAAGTTACGAGGTGGAATGGAAATTTGCGAGGTACAACTACTTTCTCGGCAAGCAATTAACCGATGAAAACGAGAGTGAAAAAGCGTTCGAGATCGGTCGCGATGCCGGTGGGATAGCGTCCCGCATCGAGGCCGAAAAACCCGAAGGCCACTTTTGGTACGCGGCCAATTTGGGTGAGATGGCACAGCGAAGCCCGATCACGGTTGGTCTGAAGTCGGTTGAATATATTCGCGAGGCCATGAATAAGGTGATCGCAATTCAACCCGACTATCAGGGAGCCAGCGCCTACGATGCTCTCGCTCAACTGGAGCTCAAGACACGGCTGACGGGCGGGAAAGCGGAAAAGGCTGTCGAACTGCTTCAAAAAGGGTTGTCGATCGAGCCCGCAAATTCAAACCTAAGGCTGCATTTAGCCGAGGCCTATTTAGCTATTGATAAAGATGCCGAGGCGAGAAAGCAACTGGATACTTTGCTAAAGATGAGGCCCGATCCCAATTATGTGGTTGAGCACGCTCAAGCGGTCGAAGAAGCCAAAAAACTGCTAGAGAAAAAGTTTTAAATGCTAAGATGCGGTGAACGTTAGGTTCTGTTGGTAGAAGGAAAACATCGAGGGTGAGTTGATTTCGTCTTGTTCTCCTTTTGTTCGCTCTTGTTCCGTCACTTTTCCTCTTTTTCCGTGGTGGGATTTAAATCTTAACCACAGAACAAGAAGAACTAAAACCGAATAAGAGGAGCAAAAAGAAGAGATTTCAAAAGGCCGTCCGCTTTTGTTGAAGTCAAAATCGCTGTCAACAAAAACTGGCAGGGCATATTCGCCACCGTCGGTTATTTTAATCAAATATGCGTCGTGCTATTTTTCCCGGTTCCTTCGATCCACTCACCAACGGCCATCTAGATGTCATCCGGCGCAGCCTGCCGCTTTTTGACGAGATAATCATCGCCGTACTCAATAATCCAGATAAAAAGCCGATGTTTTCGGTCGAAGAACGCTGCCGGATGATCGAAGAGATTCTGCCGGATGTTAAAAGCGGCGATTGCCGCCTGATCGTTGATAGCTTTTCGGGTTTGACGGCGGAATTTGCAAAAGAGAAAAATGCGACGGCGATCGTCCGGGGAATTCGGGCCGTCAGCGATTACGAATACGAGTTGCGAATGGCCCTGATGAACCGCAAGCTTGAGCCGACGATCGAGACGGTTTTTTTGATGGCTGCCGAGGAATACTCCTATGTTTCGTCGGATCTGATGAAGCAGGTTTTCCGGCTCGGTGGACGGGTCGAGGGGCTGATCCCGAAACTCGTGGAGGACAGAATGAAAAACAAATTGAAAATCACCGCCGAGACGCCGAGACGCGGAGCGAGTTAAAGAATCGGCTCAGTTTAAAGTTCATCAGTAAAAACCGCCGGTGTGTTATGGGTCGTACGAGCTCGAAAAGATTAATTCCTATACTCAGCGTTTCTGCGTCTCTGCGGTAAAATTCCTTGTATGGCGAATTCGTTCCAGGTTTCCGACCACGTCGCAAAAATGAAAGGCTCGTCCACGCTTATTGCTGCCCAGGCGGCCGCGGACATGCGTGCAAGAGGCATAGATGTCATCGACCTCTCGGTCGGCGAGCCCGATTTTGACACGCCGGAGTTTATTAAGAAATACGCTTGGGAAGGCCTCGAAAAAGGCCTGACGAAATATACAGCGACCGCTGGAATGGCGGATTTTCGCAATGCGATCGTCGAATTTTATGCCAGGCAATTCGGGGCGGATGTGAAGCTGAATCAGGTCGCGGCGTCGTGCGGCGGCAAACAGGCTCTTTTTAACGCCGCCTGTACGCTTTTGAATCCCGGCGACGACGTTCTGATCCCGAAACCGTATTGGGTCACGTTCCCGGAAATCGTTACATTCTGTGGTGCTTACAGCGTTTTTATCGAGACGGAAGACACAGACTTTATTCTCACCTCCGACCAGGTTTCGGCGGCGATCACCGATAATACCAGGCTGCTCATCATAAATTCGCCGAGCAACCCGTCGGGCCGCGTCGTTCCGCCGGATGAAATGCGGCGAATCGTCGAGGTCTGTGCGACACGCGGCGTTTATGTGATAACCGATGAATGCTATCTATTCTTCGCCTACCCGCCCGCCAAACCGTTTTCGCTTGCGATTCTGCCTGACGAGCTTCGCGACTTTGTGTGCATCGCCGGCAGCTTCTCCAAAACGTATGCAATGACGGGCTGGCGCGTCGGCTATACCGTCGCAAATCCTGAATGGACCAACGCAATGGTTAAACTGCAAAGCCATTCCGCCACGCACCCAACATCGTTTGCCCAATACGCATGCGCCCGTGCGCTGCGGAACACTGAAGCATCGATGGCTGCCGTCACAGCAATGACGAGCGAATACGAACGCCGCCGTGATTGGTTCGTCCCCGCACTGAATGAGATAAATGGCTTTAAATGTACGATGCCTGATGGAGCGTTTTATGCCTTTGTCGATGTGCGGGGAACATTTGGCGAGCGTTTGAAAAGCTCGGCGGACGTGGCCGACCTACTTTTACGCGAAGCGTATATTGTCGTAACCGATGGCGAGGGATTTGGGGCGGACGGATTTTTGCGGCTTTCGTACGCGACTTCGACAGCAAATCTAAACAGGGCGGTCGATAAAATGAAGTCGATCTTCGGCTCAAAAGCCCAAACCGTCTGAGCCTAATCCCCAAAAACAATGGTGAAGCCATTACAGTCCCGGACAGTTATCTCGATAGTGCCATAGACGCGTTTCACCGGTCCTTCGACGATTTCCACATTGTTTGCAATGAGTTCCTTGTGCAGGGACTCGAGATCGTCGGTCCAAATATATACGTCGTTTCCAAGCCCTCTGCGGACCGCTTCGTTGGTCTGCATCGTGTCGCCGTCAGCTTTGCCGAAGTGCAGCTCGACGTTGTCTCGTGCAAGCATCGCATACACCGGCGGATCAAGAAAATAACCGAGTATCTTGAAACCCAGCTTGTCGCGGTAAAATTCAGCAGTTTTTACGACGTCTGTCACCACAAGCTGTGGAGCCATTTTTTCAAATTTTGCTCGTTCCACGTGTTCCACCCTGTTCCACTTGTTCCAGTGTCGGTGGAACATGGAACATCCAGGATCATTTCCCGCCCGTCATCATCAAACCTATTTCCTCAACAGAAGTCGTTTTCGGATCAACCTCGCCGACAATTTTGCCTTCTCTAATAACCAAAAGCCGGTCGGCCAGAGCCGTAACTTCTTCAAGTTCCGCAGATACGAGCAGAACCGCACATCCAGCATCGCGAAGCTCAATCAGTTTGCGGTGAATGAACTCGATAGCTCCGATATCTACGCCGCGGGTCGGCTGCGACACCAGCAGCAGCTTCGGGTTGATCTGAAACTCGCGCCCGATGATCAGTTTTTGCTGGTTGCCGCCGGACAGTGATTTCGCGGTCAGTGTGGGATCGGGCGGACGGACGTCAAAATTCTTTATTATCTCGTTCGTACGTTTTTCAATTGCATCACCGTTCAAAAATCCTGCCGGCGACGCGACTGGCTCGCGATAGTGCATACCAAGGATCGAGTTCTCCGTCAGGTCCGAATTCAGCAGTAGGCCGCGTTTATGGCGATCTTCCGGAATATGTGCGATCCCAAGTTCCCTTACCTTTCGGGCGCTGAG
>JANNGV010000621.1:0-4512 GCA_031404055.1 Chloracidobacterium sp. | reverse complement strand
TGCTGGCGGCGATCTTCGGCTGGGCGCGTGAGGTCGGTGCCTCGCGACGATGGTCTTTGATAGCGGTGCTGATGGTTGCCGCGGTGCCTAGCGTTTTTCATGTATCCGCAAGTGCGTATATCGATGTCGCGTTGGCTCTGTTCGTGACGCTTGCAATTTATGCGCTGACGCGTTGGTGGAAAACGCTTGAAAATGGCTGGCTGATATTGATCGGCATCTTTTTAGGTGCGGCGTTGTCGGCAAAGCTGACGACGGTTTTTGTTATCACCGCATTTGCTCTGATTATCCTGCTGCGTGTTAGAAAGGCAAAGGAGAGCGAGCCGGATGCACTCGTAAAGATTCTTGTCAGCGGATTTGCGGCATTGGTGCTTGCGGGATTGATCGCGTCGCCGTGGTATCTGCGGACGTGGCAGCAGACGGACAGCCCCGTGTTTCCATTTTACATGAGCATTTGGCCGGGGGACGCGCCGGGTTGGGATGTCGAAAGATCAAATCTGTTTCAGGCGATGAACTCGCAATATGGAGGAGTCGTAAAAACGCCGCTTGATTATCTCGCCGCTCCGTGGAATTTGTCGGTGGCCGCGCAGCCGGAGCAGCCGGCTTACTTCGATGGCGTGTTGGGTATAGCGTTTCTTTTCGGCTTGCCACTATTGATTTGGGCTCTTTGGAAATATGATCTGCCGATCGAGGCAAATATAGGCGTCGGCGTAGCTGCCGTGATCTTTTTATTTTGGCTGTTTTCGAGCCAACAGCTTAGATACTTACTGCCAATATTGCCGGTGCTGGCGATTGCAATAGTGCTGGCCGCGGAAGAGATTGCGAAGAAAGTTGAAGGCTTTCGCTCAATCGCACAAGTGTCGCTGACAGTTGCCGGGGTTGCCGCTATCTTGGTCGGCACTACATGGTTTTTGCAGAAAGCACCGCTTCGCGTCGTGCTCGGCGGAGAGATGCGTGACCAATATTTGGCCCGGAATCTTGATTACTACCCGTATTACCAAACGCTGAATACGGATACGCCGGCGGACACGAAAGTTTGGCTGATCAATATGCGGCGGGATACTTACAACCTCGACCGGCCGTATTTTTCAGATTATTTGTTCGAAGATTGGACGCTGCGGAAACTGATTTGGGAATCGAGAAACGTGCAGGATTTGAAGGCGAAAGCCGCGGCGATGGGCGTTCAGTATGTTTTGACGCGGCACGATTTTTTGTTCGATTACGATAGATCGACGCTGGTCGATGACAAAAAGCCGAGGGCCGAAAACGAAGCGAAATTGAAGATAGCCAAAGAATTTATTTTGGACAAGGCGAACACGATTCGCTCTGACGAAAAGTTTAGTTTAGTAAAGGTATTGTAAGAAATGGTTTCATCAACAGCCGTAATGAAAACAAAATTTACGGAACAGTTTAGAGAGATTTTGCGGGCGGAGAACGATCCTCTTCTGCGAAAGGTTCGCGAGAATGCATTCGCGGCATTTGCCGAATTGGGGTTTCCGGCGGTCAAGAGCGAGGACTGGAAATATACTAACGTTGCCGCGATTGCAAAAGAGGATTGGAAGGTTACGCCGTTTTCTCCAGACTTCTCACCTTCGGGCGAGAAGTCTGGAGAAAAGCTGGCTGAATTCAACTATCGCCGCAATGGATTTACGGCGCTAAATCTCGCCTTTGCCGACATCAAAGTAATTCGGATCGCGAAAGAAACGAGCGTTGCGGAACCGGTTGAATCGTCATTCGCGGCCGCCGAAGGGTCGGTGATCTTTCCGCATATTCTTATCATTGTCGAGGCCGGCAGCAAGGCGACGATGGTCGAGACATACGCGAATCCGGCAAAGAGTTTTACAAATTCGGCGGTGCAGATCTTTGTCGAAGAGAACGCGAATCTCACACATTACCGCGTACAGAAAGACTCGCCTGAAGCGTTTAATTACGGCATGACCGAAGTGTCGGTAGGCCGCGGCGGCGTTTACAACGCGACGAATATCAACCTTGGCGGAGCTATCTCACGGCACGACATCGACGTGAAGTTTACGGCCGAAGGCGGCGAGGCGTTTGTTGACGGACTTTATATGTTGAACGGTTCACAGCACAGCGATACCCATTCGATCATCGATCACCAGGTGCCGAACTGCACATCGCATCAAACCTATAAGGGCGTTTTGAATGATCGATCGCGGGCGGTTTTCAACGGAAAGGTTTTTGTACGTGAAAACGCGCATGGAACGGACGCACAGCAGTCAAACAAAAATTTACTGCTGTCGAACGAGGCCAGGGTGGACACAAAACCGCAGCTTGAGATTTTTAACGACGACGTTAAATGCTCGCACGGAGCTACGGTCGGCCAGCTTGAGGAAGAGGAGTTGTTCTATCTGCTGACACGCGGATTGCCCGAAACATTGGCGCGAAATCTGCTGACGTATGGTTTTGCGGAAGAGATCATTAATAAGATTGCTATAGAATCAATAAAGAAGGAACTCGATGAGGCCGTGCTGAATCGGCTGAATACGAAATTGGAGGCGTGAAAGTTATGCAGAATATCAGAACAGTCGAACCGCTAATTTCAATCTATGACCTCGAAGCGCTTCCTGATGACGGTAACATTTACGAGTTATTTGAAGGAGAATTATCCGTGGCGAAAGCACCATCACTGAAACATCAGGAAATAATTGGAAGATTTAATACGATTTTAACGAATTATCTTGACCAAAATCCTATTGGCAGCGTTTGGATTACGCCCGGGGTGATTTTTGATGAATACAACAGCGCAATTCCCGACCTCGTTTTTATTGCAAAAGATAGAATTCCGCAAATCGCTTCGGGTATACACATTGTTGGAACTCCGGATTTGGTGATCGAAGTGTTGTCGCCGGGAACGGAAAATATTCGCCGAGATCAGATCGTCAAGCGCCAGACGTATGCGCGTTTTGGCGTCAAGGAATATTGGGTTGTCGAGCCGGTTATTGAAGTCATTGAAATTTCACGTCTTCAGGAAAATGTTTTGGCTTCGGCTGGCGTTTTTAGCAACGAAGATAAGATCGAATCGCCGATTTTACCGAATCTGAGTTTTGTAGTGAAAGAATTTTTTCGAAAATAGAGAAGCAGCTGAATACGAAATTGGAAGGTTAAGAAAATATGAGAGTCAGAACATCGTTAATTTTGGATGAAGCGTTATTGGCACAGATCGACGAGATCGCCGGCGAGAAGCCGCGTCGTGCCGCCATTATCGAAACCGCGTTGCGGGAATATATCGCCCGCGAGAAGAAGAAGGCGGGTAAGAATCCTGTCGAAGTAAAGGCCGCAATATCCGGCAAGAGATAGTCAGGGGATGTAGTAAATACCATGAACGCTGTAAAGACAATGAGCAATTGGGATGTTGAAAAGGTTCGAAAGGATTTTCCGGTTCTGTCTCAAACAGTAAACGGGAAGCCGCTTGTCTACTTGGACAACGGCGCTTCTTCGCAGGTGCCGCAGATCGTTATCGACCGCGGTTCGAAATACTTACAAGAAGAGCATTCGAACGTCCATCGCGGCGTGCATTACCTGTCACAGCACGCCACGACTGCCTATGAAGCGGCACGTGAGAAAGTCAAACGGTTCATCAACGCGCCCGATGTAAAGGAGTGTATCTTCGTTCGCGGCACGACCGAAGGCGTGAATCTGGTCGCGCATTCTTACGGGCGAAAGTTTATCGGCGATGGCGATGAGATCCTTGTTTCGCAGATGGAGCATCATTCGAATATCATTCCGTGGCAAATGATAGCAGAAGAAAAAGGCGCGCGCGTTGTGATGATCCCAATTAACGAACACGGCGAACTGATCATCGACGAATACGAAAATCTGCTCAATGAGCGGACGAAGATGGTCGCGGTCACACACGTTTCGAATTCGCTGGGCACTGTCAATCCGCTAAAGGAAATGATTGCGACGGCACACAAATACGGCGTGCCGGTTTGCGTCGATGCCGCACAAAGCGTGCCGCATTTTCCGGTCGATGTTCAGGATCTGGACGCCGATTTCTTTATCTTTTCGGGTCACAAAATGTTCGGCCCGACGGGCAGCGGCGTGATGTACGGTAAACGTAAATGGCTGGATCAAATGCCGCCTTACCAGACGGGCGGCGGGATGATCCGCACTGTAAGTTTTGAAGGCACGACGTTCGCACCGATACCCGACAAGTTCGAAGCCGGAACACCGGCCATCGCCGCCGGGATCGGGCTCGGAGCCGCGATCGACTACATAAATTCGATCGACTTCGCTGCCGCCGCCGCCTACGAGCACGAACTGCTCGAATACGCCACCGAGCGGCTGTCCGACATTCCCGGCGTAAAAGTGATCGGCACCGCCGCGAATAAAGCATCGGTCCTGTCGTTCACTATCGAAGGCATTCACCCGCACGACATCGGCACGATACTCGATCAATCTGGAATCGCCATCCGCGCCGGCCATCATTGCGCACAGCCGGTTATGCAGTTCTTCGACGTCCCCGCGACGGCTCGTGCGTCGTTTGCGTTCTAT
>JANNGV010000620.1:0-2839 GCA_031404055.1 Chloracidobacterium sp. | reverse complement strand
TTTCGCCCAAAAGGGAAGGACGACGTTGACGTTTTCTACGGTCATTACATCTCGATCTGGACTCGACAGGGGAACGGTGAATACCGGGCGGCACTCGATACCGGAATAAACCACGAGAAGCCGGCCGTGATTCCTACGGATTGGAAGTCACCGAAAGGCTCCGGGGCCGCGAAGGTCGAGGGAACCGCCGGCGATCATTCCGCCGGGTTTTTCTCCGCGGTCGCGAGTGAAGGAATCTCCGCGTACAACTCTTATTTGACGGATGATGCGATCTTGATGCGCGACGGAAAACAACCCTTTGTTGGAAGAAAAGCGGTGGTCGGATATTTGAAGAATGAGAAGTCCAGGATTGTTTTTGCCCGGCGAAAATCATTCATCGAGGCCGGAGATCTTGCCTATGTTAACAGCACATATCAGTTACTGGACAAGTCGGGAACCGAGACGGAGCGGGGCAATTTCGTACAAGTCTGGAGGCTGATCGGCGGAAAATGGAAGATCGTCGCCGATGTTTTCGTGCCGCTTCCGAAGGCAGCCAAGTAGAAAAATTCGTCTTTAGTTTACGATACGTAAAATGATGAAATCCACTCAGCGAAAGATGGTCAAGTCGCATTTTGAAACCGTCGTAGACCTGCTAAAACTTGAAGCCGGTGCGATCTTGCGCGCCTCCGAAACTCTGGATGAAACAAGTGTGCAGCGCGCTGTCGAGCTGATTTCAGAATGTGAAAGCAAAGTGATCGTTATGGGCACCGGCAAATCGGGCGTCATCGCCCAGAAAATTGCGCAGACTTTGACGAGTACCGGAACGGTCGCCATCTTCGTCCATCCGTCCGACGCCCTGCACGGAAGCCTTGGTGTTATAACAAATGGAGATGTGGTAATTGCGTTGAGCAATTCGGGCGAAACAGATGAGATACTTGCTCTCATCCCCGCTCTTAAAAGCCGGTCGGTACGGATCGTTTCCATTATCGGCAATCCCGATTCCACGCTTTCAAGACAATCGGATGTCGTTCTGGATGCATCGGTCGATAAAGAGGCTTGCCCGCTCAATCTCGCACCTACGACATCGACCACGGTCGCATTGGCGATCGGAGACGCTATTGCGATGACCTTGATGGAATCACGAGGCCTGACAGCCGAGGATTTTGCGGCGAATCACCCGGCCGGACAATTGGGCAAAAGGCTGACGTTGAAGGTAGAGCATCTGATGCATCCAAGCCCGAATGTCAGTCCGGCGGATGGATGGCTCGAAGTCGTCAAGGCTATTTCTAAATATTCCCTCGGTGCCGTCAATGTTATCGACGAGAACGGTGATCTGATCGGTATTGTCACCGACGGCGATCTCCGACGGTCTATCGAACGCAATGGTGCCTCGGACCTTAGCCTCCTTCTCGCCGATCAGATGATGACGAGACAGCCGACCACCGCTAAGCCTGAAATGCTTGCGTTCGACGCATTGCAATTGATGGAAAACCGCACGTCGCAGATATCGGTTTTGCCGGTGGTCGATGAATCCGGCCATTGCCTCGGCTTGCTCAGGCTGCACGATATTGTGAGGAGCGGATTGTGAAGATGACAAAGAACTCGTGCGTAAACACAACCACCGATTTTCCTATCTAATGTCATATAGATATAAAACAGCTGCCCAGCCGCTCGGCAACATTTGCGGGCTCTTCTCCAATTCTTTGCCGTAACGCAGCATTTGTTCAAGAAGGTACTTCGAATGCCAAAAACTTTCGAGAATCGGGAGCGTCTCAGCCAGCCATTTCTTGTTTGTTTCTTCCCAGTCGAACGTTTTGCTTAACGCTTCATTGGCTATTCCGGTAAACCAGCGATTTAATGACAGCCCGTCGGTGCGATTCTTTCAAACAGATCGACTGCTCTTTTTATTTCGCCGACGGCTCCGAAAATCTTATAACTCTGGTGGTAGAACCGGTAAATGTAGCCCTCTTCAACACCGAGAAAAACCATGTAGAGACTTTCAATATCCGACAGATGTTCTTTGATATGGTTTAATAGCTTGTCGGATTGTTCTTGCCGGAAATCCATTGTGTTTTTTCGTATCAAGCTATTTGAGGAGTTCTTTGAAAAACCTATTCTATCAATCCTGGTCGAATCCTTTTTCCTTGTTGTTCACCTTATTCCGTGGTTTTCTTTTTCTTACCACACAAGAAGGAATAAGAGGAACAAAACCATTTCGAGATGTTTTAGAAAGATTTTTCAAAAAGCTCTGGAAGACAGTGCAAAATCGATGGCAACTTCTTGTTTAAGTATTCTAATCTATTCTTGGAAACCATTATAATGGTTTCAGCCTCGGGTGAGATTTTATGAGGACACAAGAATGAAAAAAATAACGAGAGCGATACTTGCGGTGATTCTGTGTGCGTCCTTCGCCCAGGCACAGCGGCCCGAGATCACGATAAGCCTGAACGAGGCTTTTTTCGATTCGCTGCTCGACGCAGTTTTTCAAAACGCACCGCCGATCGAGTTTTCGATCGCTTCAAACGAGGCGGGAAAGTCGAGGGGTAATCTGTCCAATCCTATCGGTTTTGGTCCAAATAGCGCGTCAGCGTGCAAAGAGGTCATCCAGCTTCTTCGCGCGAATAACGGCGTGCGAACGGCGGTTAGGTTTCGCGAAGGTAAAATACTTGCACCGCTGGCCTTCTCCGGCAACTACAGTCCGCCGTTTGTTGGCTGCGTTCCGTTCGCGGGCTATGCTGAAACTAATATCGATCTCGAATTTGACCAGGACGGCCAACGCCTGATTGCTCGGGCAAAGGTTCTTAATGTCTCTCTGAACGGCACGGGCGGAGTCGGCGGAACGGTTATCGCCAAATTAGTG
>JANNGV010000619.1:0-9955 GCA_031404055.1 Chloracidobacterium sp. | reverse complement strand
CGGCATTTACGGCATCCAGCAATGCTCGGTTTGCGAGGTTGAGTTTTTGGTCGCCGCGGCGGCCGGAACCGGTATAAAAGATCGTATCCGTCGTGTTTCCGTGAAAATCGGGATAGCACGGATTTATGCGGCCAAAATCGGTTAGCAGTGAGACAAGGCGGCCGTAGCGTTGGTAAATTCCATTACGAACTTTGTGAACCTGGGACACTTCCTGCCACGAGAATATCGAGCCGATTTCCGCACTATTAAGAATATTTATACCCTCCATTGACAGAACTCTCAAAGCTGTTTTAATATGCTTCTCTGATATCCCCAATATCTTTTCGTTTTCAGTACTACCATATTCTTGTCTGGAACGAGAGGCAGCAACAAATCTAAGCTGCAGCAGCGTATAGATTGGAACAATCCGATCTGTTTGATTTGATTTCATATCGTGTTCTTTCTTATCCGTAAATATCCCATTTATGTCGTTAGTCAGGCCTTATCACAACTAATTTCACGGTACAAGGAGTTCATAGATGAAAAAAATCAAATTCGGAATGCTGGTTCTGGTTGTCGGCGTTTTCGCTTTGAGTTTCGTTTCCTTCCACAGTTCTGGACAGGAGAGTAAATTCAGAAAAACTGAAAATGCAATTGCAGACCGCTACATTGTGGTGCTGGAAGATTGGTCAACCGGCGAGCGCGGGGATAACTCAAAAGCACGTCTGGTGGCGGATGAGCTCAGCATCGTTTACGGCGGCAAGGTAGCAGGCGTTTATAAATACGCCATTAATGGGTATGTCGCCGAAATGGGAGAAAAAAGCGCTCTGGCATTGAGTCAGGACTTGCGCGTCAAATATGTCGAACAGGACAGCCTGGTTTTTGCGAATACAACGCAAACAGGCGCGACATTCGGGCTTGACCGCATCGATCAGCGCGACCTTCCGCTCAATGGTACCTACAATTACACGCCGACCGGAAGCGGTGTCAATGCCTACATTATAGACACAGGCATTCGAAGAACTCACACCCTCTTCGGCGGCCGTGCATTCGCGGGTTTTGACGCCATCGGTGACGGACAGAATACAAACGACTGTAACGGTCATGGAACACACGTTGCGGGAACCGTGGGCAGTTCAACTTACGGGGTCGCGAAAAACGTGCGTCTGTATGCGGTACGCGTATTGAATTGCCAGGGATCAGGCTCCAATTCAGGAGTTATCGCCGGTATAGATTGGGTGACGAACAACCATATCAGCCCTGCAGTGGCGAATATGAGTTTGGGCGGCGGTGCTTCAACCGCTCTCGATAACGCCGTGCAAAATTCTATTGCGGCCGGTGTTACATACGCGGTCGCCGCCGGTAATGAAAATCAAAACGCCTGCAACGTTTCTCCGGCCCGAGCGGTAAACGCCATCACGGTCGGCTCGACAACGAACACGGATGCACGTTCGTCATTTTCTAATTTCGGAACCTGTGTCGATATTTTCGCACCCGGCTCAAGTATAACTTCGACGTGGAACACGAGTGATACGGCAACGAATACGATAAGCGGCACGTCAATGGCTTCTCCGCACGTTGCGGGCGTCGCCGCACTTTACCTGGAGAATAACCCGGGCGCATCTCCAGCCGCTGTTGACACGGCGATCACCGATGCGGCTTCCAGCGGCAAATTGACGAGTATCGGCACGGGATCGCCTAATCTTTTGCTCTACTCGCTTTTGACTGGTACGCCGCCTCCGACACCGACACCTACTCCAACTCCGACGCCTACTCCAACACCGACTCCGACGCCAGGTGCAAACCTGTTGGTAAACGGCGGTTTTGAAGGCAGTGCGTCGCCGTGGGTTGGTTCGGGTACGGGCTATTTCTATATCGCGAACGGCAGTTATCCGCACGGCGGAACCGGTTACATCTATTTTGGTGTAAACAATAGCCGCACCGGACAGTCGTACCAGACGGTATCGGTCCCGACATCGGCCGCCGGAACGCTAAGCTTCTGGCTTAACGTTACGTCGAGCGAAACGACGACCAGCGTCCAGTACGACAGGCTGTTTGTTGAGGTGAGGAATACGAGCGGTACTTTGCTTGCAACACTTGCCACATACAGCAATCTGAACAAGGCCGCGGCAGGTGCCTACACCTTGCGAACACTGAATATGGCGGCGTACAAGGGACAAACAGTGCGGGTTCAGTTCCGTTCAACAACGGACAGCTCGCTGACCTCGACGTTCCGTGTTGATGACGCGTCATTGCAATAAACACCGGCAGACATGCGACCCGGAGGGCGTGTGTCTGCTTTAAATTAGAAAAGAGGTTGTCCGAAAAGTCAGTTTTAATGGCCTTTCGGACACCCTCTTTTACCTCTGCATATTTCTCGGCGATCTCAGCTTTAAAGAGTATTTTAACGCGGAGGTCACTGAGATTTTCGCGGAGAGCGTTAAGAAGAAATATGGATTCTATCTTTTTTCATTCTTCCTCGTCCCGCCCAAATCGGTAAACGAGAAATCCGATCGCGCGGGCCGGTTTGCCATAAACCGCGGGCCGGTTGAATTTCGATTCTAGTGCCGCACGCTCTGCCTCTGGGTGGAGCAGTTTGTTGCCGGTGCGGGCACGGGCCGTCAGCACGCTGCCGTTGGTGTCTATCAAAACCTCGACTTGAACAAGGCCCGAAGCTCCGCCGGCTTTTGCCGCCCGTGTGTGGTATGGCTTTGCCGCGGAAATTACTTCGAAATTCATGAACGTGTACTTGTCGCCGACGACAAAGCCGTCCCATTTTTTGGGCGTCCGGTTTTGAGCGACCGCCTTAACCGCGACGGGCCGTGCGGTTTTGCCCTTTACCGTCCTGGAACCGGAAGTGCGTGTTTTGGCCGCCGTTGGTTTGCCGCCGCCACCGCCATCTGATGGTTCGTCAACCGCCGCGATCGCCCCGCCTTCGACCTGAGCCTGGACCGTAGTGCCGATTGCGAACGCAACCATAATCAATGTAAGCGCAAAAAAAGTTGTTGGCTTCATTTTATCAAGACGTTCCGGTAGCACGCGTTTTGCAAAAAAAGTGGTTTCGGCCGAACCTCGTGCAAAAAATAGGCGGTCGGAAAGTCGTAACGCCGCCATCTTGGCGGCACCTACACTTTATTGAACATAGTACGAGGGAGCCGGAGCATCGCCGTTTTGGCCGTATTGGATGACGACAAACCCGCTGCTGCCGCTGTTCAGGCGGTACCATGTGCCGTTCGACGGTCGGAATACAGAGATGTCGGCTTTGCCGTCGCCGTCAAAATCGGCCGGTGCCGGAATATCGCCTGCAACGCCGAAGGTTGTAACGGTGTATAGATTGCTGCTGCCGAGGATGTACCAATTGCCGTTCGACGGGCGCCAGACGGCGAGATCCGCTTTGCCGTCGCCATCAAAATCGCCGGAGACAGCCTTGTCGCCCGGTGCTCCGAATTGATGCACGACGAATCCGCCGCTGCTGTTCAATCGGTACCATGTACCGGTCGACGGGCGGAAAACGGCGATGTCAGCCCGGCGGTCGCCGTCATAATCGGCGGCCATCGGCACATCGCCGCTGACGCCGAAATTAACTACCGAGAATCCGCCGTTGCTGCTGTTTAGCGTGAACCACTGCCCGGTTGACGGCCGGAAGACGGCGACATCGGCTTTGTTGTCACCATCGAAATCGGCCGGGGCCGGTATGTCGCCCGGTATACCGAAAATTGCCGTATCATAAGTGCCGGTCGAGCTGCGAGTGCGGAACCATGTGCCGGAACGATATACTGCCGCATCCGTCCTGCCGTCTCCATCGTAATCCGCCGCAACTGCCTTATCGCCGTTTTGACCAAAGCCTTGCTGATAAAATCCACCGCTTGTCTGGTTCATGTACCAGGTCCCGTTCGTGGGCCGGAATACAACCAGGTCGGCCTTTCGATCACCGTCAAAATCGAAACGCGTGCGAACGCCCGGATTCGGTGTCGGATTTGGTGTCGGTGTCGGTGTCGGCACGGGCGTAGGAGAAGGTGTTGGAAGGGGCGTTGGCGTTGGCGTTGGCGTTGGTGTTGGCGTTGGCGTCGGAGTTGGCGTCGGTGTTGGAGTAGGAGTCGGAGTAGGCGTAGGCGTAGGCGTAGGTGTCGGCGTCGGAGAGGTGCCGGCGAGGCAACTACTGTTTTGCGTCATGAATGCGCCTATCTGGGTTCGCGAATACGGACAAAACGACAGGGCGGCCCCGCTGCCGAGAAATGCGTTCATGATCGTATTGCCGCAGCCCTGGGCCGTTTCGGCATGCTCGCCGCCGAGATTGTGTCCAAGCTCATGTGCCGGTATAAGAAATTTGCCCGGCGCCCAACTGACGTATCCGCTGACGCCATAAGCGTATTCCGGCGAATAGCAGACGGCACCGACAAACGCGATACCGGCGGATAAAATATTCGATTTGCCCGAAAACATATGGGCCGCGTCGCGCGGATAGCTCGAACGCGGAAAGTTTACGTCCCAATAATCTAGAAAATTCGTCAGTATGTCGCCGGAATTTGCACCGGCGAACGGGTCGGCTGACGACCATGTATGCTGAAACGTTATGGTTATTTCCAGGTCGAGCTCACTTACGTATGTTCCCTCGACCATGTTCAAAATGCTTGTGATATTGGCGTTTGCCTGCGCGGCTCCGCCGAGCAGCGTGACGTATTGAAGATCGGCCTCGGTCGCCAGCTCAAGATTTCGTGACGCCAGGACCGCCTGTGCCGTGGCCGGATTAAGCATCGATTCGCCAGCCGCAATCCTGCGCGGCAGATCGGCGGCACAGAAAAAGGTTTCCGTGTTCAACGAGTCTTCTTCCTTATAGATGACGGTTTGATCGGCTGTCGCCGCGTCCGAATAACGGCGGGCAGGCTCGACAAAAAACCGTTCGCTACCAACATCGAAAAAGCCCTGAATGCCGCTTTCATCAATCGTCAATCTCACTTCGGAGACGTCCTGACCGGCTATCGTGCCCTTATATGTATTAACCGCTGGCCTTTCAAGCCGACGGGTGCCGAAAGCTGTTGAATCTTCGGCGGCGTAATTTACGCCGAACATATCGTTAGGCGTCAGAACGAGCTCGTGCTCACGGCCGGATGCACTCAAACGAAGGCTTCGGACGATGCCGTCCGCACGCGCGGCGTCAGGCCGAACGAGGTCGAATTTTGTGAAAGAGCGTGAAAGATCGGAGCGTATTTTTGAATCTTGCGCTGAAACCGGAATTGAGGAGAGTGCGAGAATGCACACAACCAACAAACCTAAAATACAGGTGTATCGTATATTCATTCGTAAATCCTTGTAGAAAAGCTAAGATGTAACTAATGAAACGAGATCGTGGACAAATCTCCCACTATAGTTAAAAAATGTTTAACTGAGTTGCGTTTCCAATTTTGATAATTATGTCCATTGGGGAATGGACCGCTGTGTTGGGCACGATATAGATGATAACAAATTGGGTTGGTGTTGTCTGGAAAAAAATGCCGTGGATCGTCCGTTCCAGGATAATCCGCATCACACAGGCAAAATTTACCGTATCCGCGGCGGCGATAATTACTAACGATTTGGGCGAGGTTTTACTTCTCAATCACGTCATACGGCCAAAATCGGGCTGGGGACTGCCGGGCGGATTTATCGAACACGGCGAACAGCCCGATGAAGGCATCAGACGCGAGATCAAAGAGGAAACCGGTATTGAAATGAATGATTTACAGATGTTTCGCGTGCGGACGATCGGAATGCATATCGAGATACTTTTTAAGGCGTCGGCGAGCGGGGCACCGAAAGTGATGAGCCGTGAGATCAAGGAACTTGGCTGGTTCGCGAGCGGCCGTATGCCCGAGAAAATGAACGCCGGACAAAAGGCCTTGATCGAGCAAGTTTTGGCCGGAGACGTTTGAAAAAATCTTCTACCCTGTTTAAGATATTTTATTCACCGGCCATATTCGCGGGCCGCGACAAGGAGACAACGATGGTAGATTTAATCCCAACTTCGGAATCGGTTATGCACATCCTGCAGGAAACCGGGGCCTATCGCAAAGGACATTTCATATACCCGAACGGAAAGCATGCGTCGCATTACTTTCAGATGCCGCTTGCGTTTCGCTTCTATGATAACGCACGCATCCTTTCGGTCGGCCTGAGCCGTATGTTCCGGATGGAGAAATCAATCGCCGCTCTGCTGCCGAAAATTTCGATCATAAGCCCAAGCCCGGGCGGCATTATGGTCGCGTTCGGCGTTCGCGAGGCCTTGAGCGCGGAGCAGATCTACTGGGCCGAAATGGAAGAAGGCAAACGCCAGTTTCGCCAGTACATGAGCGATAGCGAAGTTCACCCGGCCATTATCGTGGACGATATTCTGCGTTCGGGTAAGGCGATGCAGGAGACCTTTGACCTGTGCAATGAGATCGGTGCCGAAGTAATAGGCTGCGGTGCGATCGCGAAATTCTCGGACGCCCCGGATGAATTCAACGGCGTTCCGGTAAAAAGCCTGATGAGCTTTGACGTAAATTTTTACGAGACCGAAGAAGAATGGAGCTCTTCACGAAGCGCGACGGAATCAACCGAGGAAAAGGTCAGGTTTTAACGCGTTTCCTTTCACCGCCGAGACGCCGAGGAGAATTTTAACAGGATGGACAGAATGAACAGGATTCGTTCTATTTTCTCATCTTGCTTGGTTCATTCATCCTTAATATTCTGTTCATCCTGTTCAAAAACCTCCGCGTCTCTGCGTTGAAGTTTTTACACATTCAGTCGAATTCCCGCAGTTGGTGGTGCAGTTCGCGGCGTTCGACGTACATTCGCAGGAAGGCATCACGCCTTGTCAAAAATAACCAGATCGCTTTTGCCCAACCGCGCAGTTCCTCGATCTCCTCGGACGTGTGCAGGGCGATGTATCCGCAAACAACCGTCAGTGGCACCGACAACAGAGCACTTTTCCAGCCCAGAAAATAGTAAACAAACCCGGTCACGATCAGCCATGTCAACGGCATAAACAGCATGCCGGCCAACACTTTAACGGTCGAAGCGACGTCGTCTGCGTCGTGTCGCGCATATAAACGCGAGAAGGTTCCGCAGAGGCGATAGGCCGGATAGTGGATGATCGCGCCGGTAATCGCGAGCGGCGAAAGCACGGCCAGCGGCCATGTCTGAAGCAACGCCTGTTTGATGACCGATCCGCGTGAAAATTGTGCGAGCGAAAGGTGTTCGGGCCCAATGCCGTGGCTGTCCAGCTTTTTATCGTACTCGATCAAGCGTTGCCGGAGCGGAGCGGCCCCATCCACTCCGGCATCATCCGATGTTTCGGTAACGAATTTCTGTAAAAACTCGCGTTTCTCACCAAGATTTTCGTTCATCTCGGCCGTCGCAAAGATCTGCTCGGCGATATTTGCGGTGTGAAGGTCCGATTCTGTTTCGGCATTCAGCGTCACCTCGCGAAGGGCGTTTTCGATCCGTGCGGTCAAGGCTTTGACAGCTTCGCGAACCGGTTGGCCCTCGGCGTCGAGTTCGACGGGCTCGACCGTGAAAGGCTCGCCGAAATGCAGTAGTGCTTCGCTGCGAAAAGTAGTTTTACTCGTGTAAAACAGGCCGACCGGGACAATGCGGAGGGCAAGCGGCTCACCGATTTCCGCCACCGAAACAGCACCGAGAGCTATACGCGACGCTCCGGTTTTTGCGGGCAGCATTTTCGGCGAATTATGAGACACGCCTTCAGGAAACAGGGCGATCGAGCCGCCGCGTTGAAGCAATTCATGGCAAAGCTCAAACGTTTTCTGATTTTTTGAAACGTCCTCGCCGGCGTCGATCTTTCGATAAAGCGGCAAAGCCTCGACCGTTCTAAGTAGAAAGGAAATCACCGGCATCCGAAAGAGCGTCGATTTGGCTAAAAAGGAAATTTTTCGCGGTAGTGCGACGAAAACCAACGCCGGATCGATAAGGCCGTTCGGGTGATTCATTACGAAGATCACACCCGTACCCTTTGGGACTACTTCGGCATTGACAGTCTCGATGCGGCGGAAGAAGAGACGCAGGGCGATACCGAACCCCGCGAGCACCAGACGGAAGACAATCGTCCCGCGACGGTTGAATATTAAGTCGGGTAGACGGAGGGCTTTAATGCTATCCGACATCGTAAGTTAATAAACCTCGCTAAAGTCTGTGCATCAGCTGTTGGCTTAAGCTTTCAGCGGACGTAAACTCATCATCAAACATATAGATATCCTCAAGTTTCCAGGCACCGTCCTCGAAAACGAACACGAAGCTGTGAAGATTACGAATACCGGGATACTGATTGCAAACTGAATCTTCATTCCCCCATTCGTAAAGTACGTCAATTATTGTCCGGTTTGCGCGGGGATTGTCCTTATTCCGGTAGTCATAATGGCGGGATGCAATGATTGAGTAATTTGTTGGCTTGTTCCAAACGCCTAAGAACCATGAGTTGTCCGGGTATTCTGGTTTGTCATCAGGATTCTTGCTCATGTATTCAACACGAGCCGCGTAGTTATCCATTAACTTTTTCTGCAGCGATTTCGTGAGCCATTTTGCCTGACCTTTAGAATCAGAAACAATATCGGGCTCGTTTTTTTTTACGTATTCAAAAAATGCTACAAAAGACGAGATCGCTTCAGCCGGTGCTTTCCGATGAACGACTGTTTTATTCTTCACCTGACGCAACCGTTCCTCGGTCGCCTGTGAATACGAAGAGATAACAGTAGCGGCCAAGAGGAGAGCTGCAATCAAGGTTTTCATATATATTAGGATAGTTAAACGGCGAATTTACCAAAGCTCAAAGGCGTGAACCGTCTCGGTCGTTTGATCATATCATTGATTCTTGCCTTTTTGATATGGAAGAAGAATTAGGGTCATCAGTGACCGAGAAACTGGTAACTCAGGACGGCAAAATTATCATATCTCGTGTCGATTTGTCAGAGCTTTGTCCATCGTTACTTCATCGACATATTCCAGGTCGGAGCCGACCGGCATTCCCATCGCGATGCGGGTCACCATAACTCCGAGCGGTTTTAGAAGACGGGCGATGTAGTTGGCTGTTGCTTCGCCTTCGGTCGTCGGGTTTGTGGCTACGATGACCTCTTTGACCTCGACGCCTTCGTTGTTTTCGGGCATCAAACGCGGGAGCAGGTTCGGCAGCATAAGCTCGTCCGGGCCAATGCCCCGGATCGGTGACAGCGAGCCGTGCAGGATGTGATACAGCCCTCTGAAAGAACGCGTTTTTTCGACCGCGACCAGATTATACGGCTCTTCGACAATACAGATTATAGAGCGATCGCGTTTCGGATTTGTGCAGTAATTACAGGGATTTATGTCGGTGAGATTATTGCAGATGCCGCAAAAAACGATCTTTTCTTTTACCTCGAGCAAGGATTCGACAAAATTATCGACCTCCGCCTTTGGCCGCCGCAGGATATAGAAAGCAAGCCGCTGTGCGGATTTGTGTCCGACACCGGGCAGCCGTTTGAATTCGTCTATAAGGCGGGCGACGGGTTCTGAGTAGTCGTGCATAGTGAATCGTGAATCGTGAATCGTAAATCGTGAATGGAGAACAGCCCTGTTTTTCTATTCACGATTTACGATTCACAATTTTCTACATCAGTCCCGGCGGCAGCATTCCGCCAAGCTTACCTTTGAGCGATTCTTCGACCTTGCGGTGAGCTTCGTTGAGCGCCGCAACGGTCAGGTCCTGGATCATTTCAACATCGCCGTCTTTTACCAGATCGGGCGAGATCGTCACCGAAACGACCTCAAAATCACCGCGCATTTTTACATTCACGGCACCGCCGCCGGCTGAGGCGTCGACGACTGTTTCCTTCATCTGTTTGCCCATCTCTTCCTGCATCTGCTGGGCCTGTTTCATCATCGACTGCATGTCGAATCCGCCGGGAAATTTCATAATTGCGTCTCCATTTTTGTTTTGGATTATAACATCTATGGTTAACGAAGTCTTGCC
>JANNGV010000618.1:0-2129 GCA_031404055.1 Chloracidobacterium sp. | reverse complement strand
CAGGTGTTTACACCGAGTTTAGGCAAAATGACTAACTGCAAAAGCAACCAAAAAACGACGATTCCGCCGATCCAATATATTTCATTCATTTATTTCTCCGTTTGAAAGCCAGCACTTACCCAAGCTGAGGTTCCACCGCTGACATTGTAGATATCCGTAAAACCTGCTTTTTGCAGAATTTCCGCACCTAATTGGCCGCGCTTGCCAGTTTGGCAAATAACATAGACAGGCTTGCCCTTATCGAGGGATCCCAGATCCTTTTCTAGAGCATCAAGGGGAAAATTCGACGCTTTTGCCGCGTGCCCGGCCGCATATTCTTCGGTCGTGCGTACGTCAATAAACTGCACCTCTTTTTCATCAATGACTTTCTTTGCGTCGGTGACGGTTATCTGCCGTATATCGGCGGTGGTCATACTCGCGGGCGTATTGGCCGTGGATTTATTCTCCACTTTTTGAGTTGGTGCCGTCTGACAAGCAGAAACGGCAAAAATTGAAAGTATAATGGTAAAAAGTATTGTCATTTTCATATGATTGTTGTGTTAAAGGGCTGGCGGCTGAGACGGCCTGATTCAATTTATCTGGAGGCGGTGCATGCGGTCGCAGCCACTTCCATCTCGAAACCCGCGTCCATCCATGCTTTTGTTCCGCCCGTAATATTGTATATTTTGGCGAACCCTGCATTTTCCAGGATGCTGGTGCCAAGGCTCGAACGATACCCGCTTTGACATATGACGAAGGTCGGCTTTTCCGGAGCAAGTCGCCAAACCTCCTTTGCCAAGCTATCCAGGGGAAGGTTGATCGTATTCGGCGCATGCCCAGCGGCATGTTCGGCGGAGCGCCGCACATCAACGAACTGAACACGTTCGCCTTTCGTCGCCTCCTTCGCATCTTCGACCGAAATCTGTTCGACAGTCTTCGTTTTGCCCGCGTAGTCATCGATCAAAACAAACCCCTTAACCGTTTCTATACCGACGCGAGCCAGACGCATAAAGGCTTCGGCAACTTGCTCATTATCGTCCGCAACGATCGCGACCGGCGTTCCGACAGTGATAAGTGTTCCTGCCCACGACGCAAACTGACCTCCCAGTCCGATGTTGATCGAATTTCCAACATGGCCCACCCCATATTCCGTACTCTGCCGAACGTCAATTACGACACCATCAAACTCATCGATTTCTTCGCTTGTCATCGGCGCGGGCTTTGGTAGGTCTTCCATCGATGAGGAACCTTTCAGGTTTTGAGCAGCGCTTTGCTCAAAGTAGGCGGGTACCGTGGGTTGGTCGGCAGCGACCACCTTCACAAACTCTTCTTTGGTCATCGGCTTAAGGGCGTAATTTGTCTTCCGCTGCTCGCCAAGCGTCGACCAGGTTTCCTTTGAAAGCGATTTTCCGCATAAGCTTCCCGCTCCATGGGCCGGATAAACTTCAGTTTCGTCAGGTAGGGGAAGTATCTTTCCGTGCAAACTTTCAAAAAGCATCCCGCCCATTTCTTCCGCCGTAAATCCTTTCGAACCTATCAGATCTGGTCGACCGACATCGCCGATAAACAGCGTGTCGCCTGTGAACATTTTTATCGGTTGCGACGAATCTTCCTTGTCCTCCGCTAAAATTGTTATGCCTTCCGGAGTATGTCCGGGGGTCTCCAAAAATCGAAGTCTCACCTTGCCCACAGTCAGCTCATCTCCGTCGCTAACCTTATGCGTCGGAAACTCCGTCCTCGCTTTGGAACCGTAAACGATCTCGGCACCGCTTTTTTCGGCAAGCTCAACATGTCCGCTGACGAAATCAGCGTGAGAATGCGTTTCGATGATGTACTTGATCTTTTGATTCTTCGATTCAGCTTCATCTAGATATTGCTGAATGTCGCGCTGCGGGTCAATAACAGCGGCTTCTGTGTCCGAACCAATGTAGTAAGAGGCGTGTGACAGACAGCCCAGGTAAAATTGTTTGAATTGCATAAATTTATCCTCCGAATAAAACTCCGTAGTTTTTCGTCATTAAGAAAATAGCGACCAGTAAAACGAATATCGCAAAGCTTGATTGCAGTTTTGCAGCAGCGATGCGATGCGAAAGCAGCGTTCCAAGGATCGTCCCCGAGACCGCCAAAACCGTGACCAATGCAGTCAAGCC
>JANNGV010000617.1:0-3332 GCA_031404055.1 Chloracidobacterium sp. | reverse complement strand
CGGCTCACCGACGGCACCCCGTTTCCGACCTTCTACTACCTCACTCACCCCGCAGCCACTGCCGCGGTATCGACGCTCGAAGCGGAGGGCGAGATGCCGAAGCTGGCCGCTACCCTTGACGCCG
The DNA here is from genome assembly GCA_031404055.1 of Chloracidobacterium sp. Lineage (GTDB taxonomy): Bacteria > Acidobacteriota > Blastocatellia > Pyrinomonadales > Pyrinomonadaceae > OLB17. Next base: position 3,208 of record JANNGV010000617.1, on the reverse strand, counting down.
AGATCGCAACGCAGTACCGGGCGGCGCACGAGTCCTACATCGCCGACCGCGAGCAGTTCGGTGACGTGCCCGAGATTGCCGGTATCTCAGCTGGCGGCATGCCCGATCGGGTCAAGTGCCTCCACGCTCTCGTCGGCCACGCGCTCGCGGCCGGGGCTGGCGTGAACCCGATTGGCGATCTCGCGCTCGAGCGCAGTTCGTGGGATCCGAGCGTGTGCGAGTGCGTCGAGGTGGCGTCGTGATGAGCGAGTCCCGGCGCCAGCGCCCGCTGCGGCACCGCACACTGCGCCTGAGCGCCACGATCGCTCTCGTCGCAGCCATCGTGGCTGCGCCGACGGCGGCATCCGCCGATGGGGTGCATTTGTTGGCGAACTTCGTGCAATTTATCGGGCTGTGCGGCAAAAGTCAGTCCTAGAGCTAAGCAACCACGAGCATCTTGTGGACGGCTTTCTGTAAATTTCCTAAGTGAAGTTTCGGCAGCTTCCAAATTATTGTTCTGAAGCGAAGCCGCGCCGTAAAGATACAGAAATTCAAGATTGTCAGGTTGACGATTTAACAAATTTTCCGCCGCTCGAACTGCTCTTCCAGCCTGATTAGTACGCATCGTGGTAAGCACAAATTGAGCTAAAATTTCAACATCGTTCGGGCTTGCAGCTAAGGCTTTTTCCAACAAATCAAGAGATTGAACCGCGTTTCCCATTTCGCGTTCGAGCAACGATTTAACAAAAAGCATTTCGGCCGAATCTGGCCGTAACTTTTCCGCCCTGTCGAGATGATGTTTGGCATTCGCAAAGTCTTTCAAATAAATTTCCGACCTTGCTAGAAGCAGTAAAGCGAGAATATTTTTTGGAGCGGTGGTGACTATCGACCGCAATAAATCGGAGGCTTCTTTGGGCTTTCCGGCTTTGTTCAAAAGCTCGGCGAACTTTACGGCAACCGCCGGATCCAGTTTGGCTAGAGCTTTCGCAATCGGAATTAACGAATCGAAACTTTTCTTGTCTCCAGTCTCTAAATAACAGACGCCGCGCAGCGGCAGAGCATCTCTATTTTTGATTCGTAACGGCAATTTATCAACTGTTATTAATGCCTTTGCGCAGTCACCGGCGAGTGCAAAAGTTTGCGAAAGATTTAGTCGGATAGTGTTACTTGTAATCTCGTTTTCGGAGATTCCGTTCAGTAGAAGCTGAGCCTGTTCGATTTCACCTAACTGTATACTAACTAAAGCTAGATTCAATTTGGCCGAAAGCAGGTTAGGATCAAGCATTAAAGCCTTTTGAGAAAGCGATCTTGCTTCGTTTGGCCGGTCTTGTTTAAGCCGCAATTTTGCCAGTAGCGAAAAACCGACCGCATCTTTCGGATTGGCGACAACGTAATTAAAGAGATTTTTTTCAACCTCGTCTATCCTTCCTTCGTCGATACTTCGTTCAAAACTTTGCAGCTCATTTTTACCAAGTGAAATCTTCTGCGCCGATAGGCAGATCGCAACGCACAAAAGAATTAAACAAATTTTCGCGCATTGGATTAAGTTATTTCGGCAGATTTTCATTGTTTCCCATCGGCGACTCGTTTTTTCGATTTGCGGCTTTTAGTTCTTGATATCGTTTCAATTCACGGTCTGCCTCATCTTTGCGTGAAACCTTGCGGTAGGCAATGCTCAATTGATAGTGAATATAGTCTTTACTAGTACCTGTTGAAACGGCGGCCTCAAGTTGTTCCAATGCCTTCTGCGTTTCGCCTTTTTCCAGGTAGATTTTTCCAAGCTGATACCGTGCATCGGCATAGTCGGACCGCAATCCGACGGCGTCTTCCAAAATTGTAATTGCCCTTTCCGTCTGAATTTTTCGTTCAATCAACGTCAACGCAAGATGATATTTCGATGAGGCATCACCCGGACTAATTCCTAATTCACGAGCAAACGCCTTTTCGGCTTCGCTGTAACGATTCAAACGAATCAAACATTGCCCAATAAAATAATTTATTCGCGGCGTTTCAGGAGCGAGCGCAAAAATCGAGCGCAATTCTTTAACAGCTTTCTCGTAATCTCCCAAAATTATCAAACTTTGGGCCGCATAAAACAAGGAATCTGGATTCTTTTTTGAAGCCTCCGCCAATCTGTTAGCGGTCAAAACAGCTTCTTGATTTCTATGCAATTGAACCAAAGAAATTACGTAGAAATAAGCAAGTTCGGCGTCAGTTATCAAGGTTGTTTCGATTGGTTTGAGAGTTTCCACCGACTTGTCGAAATTTCTTATAAAATAATAACTCGTGCCGAGCATTTTTCTGACCAAGTCATCCCGCGGATTAGTTTTAAGATGCCGTGCCAGCGGAATAATTGATTTATCAAATTGTTTGTCACGAAAACTGACAATTCCCCAGTTTCTGTCTAATCCCGGAAAATCCGGTTTCCATTTTGATGCGGAAGCAAAATTTTCGAGAGCATCGGCGGTCTGCCCGGTCTGAACGGCAATTACTCCAAGATTATGAAACGCCTGCGCCAAAATATTATTTAAATACGATTTAACATTCTTTAGTTGCAGGGATCTTTCGGGAGTAATGGCAATGTCTTTGGAAGATGGCTTTTCAATATTTCCATTTTTATTATCAGTATCACCAACCACGTTTCCGAGTATTTGACTGATTTCGTCTCGAGCCGACTGAATGGATTTTTCCTGCAGCTCGCGAGCTACACTTAGCTCTTTTTCACCCTCCGTTTTGCGTCCTGTTTTGACCAGCAATCTTCCCAGAAGAAAATGGGTGCGCCGCGATTGAAAATCATCTTTTGCATTGTTTTTCGATAAATTTATCGCCAGCCGCAAGTTACTTTCAGCGGAAACCAGATCATTCAGCTCAATTTGAGATTGTCCTAGAAACAAATACGCTTCGCTTCTTTTCGGATCGGACTTCACCGCTTTCGCCAAAAATTCGATGGCTTCTTTGTGATTATCTTCCGATGAAGCGACCACCCCGGCAAAAAAATTTGAATAAAAATCCTCGGCGGAAAGTTTTAGCTCGGCTTCGAACGCCTTGCCGGCCTCAGCTAATCTTTCGCTGCCGCCATGCTGCAGAATTACATATCCTAGAAAAAAACTCGCCCTGGGCTGCTTCGGATTTTTTGCTAAAGCTTGTTTAAATTCGCGTTCCGCTTCAAGAGGATAATTCGTCTTTTCATACGCCTGGCCGAACAGAATGTGCAAATCCGAACTGTTTT
>JANNGV010000616.1:0-4650 GCA_031404055.1 Chloracidobacterium sp. | reverse complement strand
CCGGCGGGTCAACTCGGTCGTGTCGACCGGTTTGTCATCCAGGAACACCTGGCCTGACTTGTCGACCACGACCTGCACCGACTTCGGGGCATCGCTGGCCCCGGCCGCCTTCGGCTCGACTATCTCAATAGTCTTTATAGGAACTTCCGGATTTTTGGGTTTTGTATCTTCGAGTATTGCGGTGGTTGAGGCTTTCTCGATCTTTGGTTCGGGGATTTCGCCCATCTTTACCGGAACTTCGGAAACTTGCGTTTTTGTATCGGTTTTATTGTCGGAATTCACCGCGTCCACGATCTTGGTGGGACTGTTCTCGACAGTTTTTACAGGCGTCTCCAGCGGCGAAACTTTATCGATCTTTACTTCGGTGCTGATAAGCGGATCAGATTTTTCGACGATAACCTCCGGCTGCGTCCGCGTAGATTCGGCAGGCTTCGTACTTGTTTCGGGTGGTTTCACCGGTTCAGCCGTCACTGCGGTTTGCAGCGGATTCGGTCCTATCTTTGCTTCCAGGCCTTCGATATTGCCATGCACTTTCTTATAAAGTGATTCGACGACGATGTACCTGTACACGCTTGGCCTGTCGGTTTTATAGCTTTGAATATAGCTGTCGAGAGACTCCTTGTCCTTGCCGTCGGCTTCGAGAGCGGCACCGAGCCGCCACATGCTCGAACGCCACCACGCGCTTTTATCGGGCAGCACGCTGATAGCCCGTCTCAGCCGGACAACGGCTTCCGGATAGCTTTTCTGCTGATAAAGCGTCCAGCCGGTCAATTCCTCGATTCGGCCGCGAAGTATCGCGGATAGCGTTTGGCGGGGCACCTCCGGAACCACGATAATTTCATTTCTCGCAAACGCCACGGTCCGGCTCTCGTACAACTCGCTGGCCATTACGGCGGCGGCGGGCGTCGATACTTCTAATCCGGCCTCCGCATTTCCGACCGCGGCCCTGGCAAGTTCCAATACCTTTGGCAGGGCAACATTCTTTTGCAGCAAAAGCGTCGCCGAATACATCTGGCGGTGGAGCTTCATCTTATCGTCGCCCTTGACGAATTCATCTGTTAGGGCGCTCAGCTCGGCCTCGTCCGGATTTGGGCCATTCAGCTTTTGAGTGATCTCAAACAAAAGCTTCAGCTTGGCGGCAGTTTCAGGATTGTCAGCGGCACTCGGCTCAAATATGCTCGCCCGGCGTTCGTAGGCGATAAGATCGGCAAAACTCTTTTCCTCGCGGGAAACGCGTCCTCCAAGCTTCGACTGGACAAGGCCATCCTTCAAAGTAAAACTCTTCTGCAGTTCCTCGACCGCCTCGCGGTAAAAGCCGGACATTAAACGGGCCGACGCGATCTCGTACTCAAGCGTAGGGAAATTGCCGTGTTGCCGGGCCATGACCAAAACACGCTCGGCCTCGACCGGTTTCTTTTGGCTTATGAGGCCGCGCGCCAGGGCGATATGGCCCCATATATAACGCGGCTCAAGCTCGACAGCCTTTTGCGCCAATTCAACCGCTCTATCACCCAGATCATTGGCTGCGTACCAGTAGGCGGCACCTGCAAGAAGGTTCAGATTCTTTGGGTTTTGTTCAAGCGATTTCGTCAACTCGCTCTCAGCCTCGGACTTTTTACCATCACCGAAAAGGGAAAGTATGAGGCCCGTTCGTGCTACCGAATCGTTCTCGTTTGCCGCAACGATCTCGCGATACAATACGGCGGCTTCGTCCGGCTTCGCAAGAGCACGCTTCATTTCAGCAAGGCTGCGTTTTGACGTCACCGAGCCGCCATCAAGTTCCATGGCTTTGGAATAGGCCCTGGCGGATTCCTCCAGATCGAAATTTAGACGATGAGAAAGGCCAAGCGTCTGATAGGCAGTCACGGAGGCCGGATCAATGACGATCGCCGCTTCGGCAAGGCGTTTTGCGTCCGAACCGCTTTCGATGCCGAGATAGAACGTGGCTAAATTAAGAAGCTGTTTTGCATTGCCTGCTGCTTTTTTCTCAATCGCTTCGGCTATCTCCAAGGCCGCGGCACGCTGGTCGCGGTAAAAAAGATTTGCCGGAAATTTGGAAACGATCTCGTTGAACAGCCTTTCAGGTATCGGCGTCGGAGCCTCTTCAACCGCAAGTTTGAAAAGTGCAACGCCGGCACTGTTGTCGTTCACTTGCAGCTTTTCATCGCCGAGGATCGCCCGTGCGGTGACTAGGGACTCCAGCACGCGTCCCTTCTGCTCGGAAGCGGGAAAGTCAGTCAGTAACTTCGCCAAAGCGACTGCTTTTTCGGCTGCGGAAGGAAAGGCGAGGGCTTCATCCAGTTTTGCTTTTTCAACAGCAGGGTCGACCGGGGTCGGAATAGGTGCTGGTTTTGGTTTGGAGGCCGGCTTTTTGGCCGGTGCCGATGGTTTCGTCTGCGGACGCAAAGGCTTTTGTCCAAATACGAGCCCCGACAAAAAAAACAAAAGAGCGATTGCTATAAATTTGTTCATAAAGCGTGAACGAAGACCAAAACCCGCTTTTGTCCGAGTAACCGCGAATTATGCGTTCAACGTTCCAAAATAATATCACGAAATTGCATTTGTCGCCGATGGGTTCTATCCTCAAGCGATGAACGAACTCGACGAAATGTGGTCCAAAATGCTTTCGCAGGCACTGGAAAACGCACGAGTCTCGGGTCGCCATGACGTCGCCGAATATCTGAATTTGAAGGCCGCTAACGATGCGATACGGCAGACCGGCGTTCGGTGGCTCTTCGATACCCTTATCGAGATCGCGGGTGATGCAAACCGCACAAATCTAAGTGTCTCGATCGAACGCGACGACCCGCACAACTTCTCATATCGCGGTGCAAACCTCGTTGGCTCACTAATTCGATTTCGTCACGGGGTGAGATGTTTGACCGTCGAAGCAGGTTGGACGCGTACTCCGGCGGACGGATTTATGCGCGGCGGAGCGTTAGCGTTTGCGAGGCTCACCCACATGGGAATGCCGAAAGCGAACGCCGAACTCTGGTTGATCAAATCGGAGGAATCGCCAGTTTGGCAATTGATGTTAGAGGGAAAAGGTGTGCATATGTATCGTTCCGAGTCATTGCGGGACCATTTCCGCATATTTACCGGAAGCTAGCCACCACTTCCAGTGCAAGACTATCTTAAGCACTTTGCTGCTCAGTCATCTTCTCGGTGATCTTCGTGCAAACTCCTTGTGATCTTTTTGTTTCAACTCTTTTCAACAGAAAGCCCACAAAGTCCAGACACAAAGGCCACAGTGTTCGAGCTAACCCTCTATCACCTTACTAAGAAGCTTTTTATTTCCGTCCATGTAGGATAGAATACATATATATTCGGGTTATTTATTGACAGGAGATATTTAATAAGTGAGAGCAGAGCTTGAAAAGTTAATAGATCTACAAAAGACAGATACCAATATTCGTCGATTAAAACAAAAGATCGAGACCGCGGAACAAAGGCGTGCAGATATCGAACAAGAGTTTGAACAGCACGCCTTTTCTATACGCGAAATTCAAGGTAAACGGGACAAATTAAATGCAGAAAGGGCAGATCTCGAAAAACAGATCGCCGAGAATAAAACCTATTTGGAAAGGGCCGACCGCAATCTGAAACATGCCCAGAACCAGAAGGAATACGAAACGGCAATGCGGGAAACGGACGCGCTGCAAAAGCAAATCGCCGCGTTTGAAACCCAGATAGTTGAAAAAATGACCACGCTCGAAGAGGTCGAAAAAGAGCTGGAAGAGCGTGCCGATGAGATAAATTCGATCGATGCAAAAAGAGATGCGGCAATGAAAGAGTTTGAAAAAAAGCTGAACTCCGGCAAAAAAGAGTTCGAGGCCGACACGAAAAAACGCGAAGAAGTTTTCGTCACTCTCCCAGCCCAGCTTGCCTCAGTTTATAACCGTATGGCACAACGCAGCCGGGACGGAATTGCCGTGGCCGCCGTCATTAACGGCTCATGCAGTGCCTGTTTCATGTCGCTTCGCCCGCAAATGCAGGTCGAGGTCAGAAAAGGCGACCAGATAATCACCTGCGAAAGCTGTACGCGCATTTTATATACTCCGACCAAAGAAGAAACAAACGAAGCTGCTGCCTGAATAGCAAAACGTCTGGCAAAAACAAAAAACAGCCGCGAATTGTTTGAGCTTTGCGGCCAATGCTTGTTGAGCAGGCTCGTGTGGCCTCGTAAACAGCATTCCATCCATCCGTTCCGTCCAATCTGACAATTTTAGCGGTCACCATAGCTTGGGAAATCGTCTCACATAATACGAGAAATTGTAGAAAGTGAGACGGCTTAACCAACGCAATTACAAACAGTTACAGCCAAAAATCGTCTCACCTTCTGTACAGATAAACCTTAAGTGAGACGATGGCGTTCCACAATGTTTCCCGCCGGCGTCGAAAGTGGAACGGCTTAGATGTTGCATTTAAGCCGGTTACAGCCAAAAATCGTTCCACTTCGTGTTTACGTATACGTCTTAAGTGGAACGATTTTATCGCCAGCCCGTTCCGCGACCCTAAATTAGTTGGGTCGCCGTCTGCATCTCCAATTTTCAAAGACCCGCATCCGCCGCCGCCGTATAAGCGTGGCTGAAATACTGTCTCATAGATGCAATATTGTGTCAAGGAGTTTACGGATTGAATCGGTGTTGC
>JANNGV010000615.1:0-3406 GCA_031404055.1 Chloracidobacterium sp. | reverse complement strand
TTCGGCGCCGTTTTGCTTACCGCATATCTCGGTGGAGCAACGGCAGCACATGCTCGCATCGGTGAGCCTTACTTCATTCCCATCATCGCCGGAATATTGGTTTGGGTTGGAATCTACCTCCGCGAACCGCGTTTATGGACGTTGGCCCCGTTACGTAAATAGATAATCAATTTAGGAGATAAATTCAATGTCGAAATATGCAGACGTTTATCTGCTGCCGATTCAGGAAGAAAACATACCGGCGTACAAAAAGCTGGCCACTTCGGCCGGAAAGCTATTCGTGAAGAACGGAGCGTTGAAGTATCGCGAATATGTCGCGTCGGACCTTAATACTGAAGACGTGATTCCGTTTCCAAAGGTCGTCGTCAAGCTAAAACCCGGCGAAACTCTTATTTACGCTTCGGTCGAATTCAGTTCCGAGGCTCACCGTAATAAGGTAATGAAAAAGGTCATGGCCGATCCGGAAATGGCGGCTATGATGCCGGAAAAAGGCGAGAAACCGATCTTCGATTACAAACGTATGGTTTACGGCGGGTTCAAGGTGCTCGTCGATCTATAATGGACGAAAGCTTACAACAGAACATTGCGGCAATGGATGAAGATATTCCGCCGCCTGTGCCTACAAAACCGAAGTACGACCGTTCAATTATCGAAGGCCCGCTTTCGAGCGCCGTCTGGAAGATCGCGTGGCCGACGATGCTTACAAACGTTATCGCCGGTATGCAGGGCATAGTCGATCATGTGCTGGTCGGCAATCTTGTCGGTTTCAAGGCAAACGCCGCGATCGGTATCAGCTTTCAGATATTCCTTGTCGTCATCGTGTTTATCTCGTCGCTTTTTACTGGAATGAGCGTGCTGGTCGCCCGTTTTGCCGGAGCGCATGAGGTCGAAAAAGTAAACCGCACCGTTTATCAGGCCTTTCTCACCGCCGTATTTATCGCCGTCGGTATAATGGCACCGGTCGGATATTTTGCGGCGCCGTATCTGCTTGATTTCGTCAGCTCGGATGCCGGAGTCAAGGCCGAGGCACTGCCGTTTTTGCGGATCACATTCGTGTTCAGCTTCGGTTTGCTCATTTATTTTATGACCAGTGGAGCCTTGCGTTCGGCGGGTGACGCAAAGACGCCGATGATTCTTGGCATTGTCATGACGGTGCTCAATCTTGTTCTGAACATTGTCTTTATCAGTGGCCTCGGACCAGTTCCGGCATTCGGCACAGCGGGTGCGGCCATTGGCACCAGCATTGCGACAGGCATAGTGGGCTTGTACGCAATCTATAAAATGTGGAGCGGCGGCTGGGTTGTCGGCTTCCCTCGCGGACAAGGCTGGGGGCCGAATTGGAAAGTCATCCGGTCACTCTTTAAGTTCGGCCTTCCAACCGGTATTCAGGGTATTGCAATGAATGTCGGCGGCGTGCTGATGCTCTCTTTTGTCGGCTCGCTTGCTCAGAGTGCAGCGGCCCAGGCTGCCTTTGCGGTCTCCTATACACAGCTCTTTTCGCTTGTCACCTGGACATCAGTCGGTCTTATGGGAGCCGCCGCGGCAGTGGCCGGGCAGAATCTCGGGGCCGGCAATCCTGATAGGGCATTCGCCGCGGTAAATACGGCGGCGCGGTTTGGATTGATCGGGTCGGCGTTTCTCGGTATCTTCTTCTTTTTCTTCCCGATGCAACTGTTGGCGATTTTCGGAATGACCGACCCCGATGCTGTTGCCATCGGCGTTCAACTACTCCGCGTGCTGGCCGTATCGGGGCTGTTCATCTCGGTCGCGTTAACCTACACCGGCGGACTGCAGGGCACGGGCGATACAAAAAGCCCGCTCTACATCTCGATCATCTCGCAAGTCGCAATCCCGCTCGGCATCTGTTTTGCGATCACGCAATTCGGCACGCTCGAACCGCTCGACATCTGGCTCGCCATCCTTGCCGGCCACATCACCCGCTGCGTCCTGAGCGTCGCACGCTTCCTCCAGGGAAAATGGCGTTCGATCGCCATCGATATCGAAGCGACCCACGGCTGACCTCCTAAAGCTCACCACTCCCCTCCTGGTTTGAGGAGGGGTGGATGCCGTTTCGGCAGACGGGGTGGTCGCAGACGCGGTGGTTCTCTCTTAATCCAACCTAACTAAGCCCCAGCCGTATCCGCAGCTTTTCCAAACGACGCAACCGCGTCCGCCTCATTTTCAAACACATCGAAGACCGTGAAGAGCTTGGTAATCGTCATTATTTCGGTAATTCGCGGAGACAGGTTGAGAAGCTTCAAACTTCCGCCGCCTCGTTCCACCGAGGCAAACCCGGCGACCAGCTCGCCCAGCCCGCTCGAATCGATGCCCGTAACGTTGGCAAGATTGATCACAACATTCTTGTCGTCCGATTCCGCAAGCTGCCGCAGCGATTCATGCAGGCTACGGTTCGTTTCGCCCAAAGCGATCTTGCCGTCCAGATCCAAAATAACAACATCGCCAACCCGACGCTGCGTAATATTAAGACCACTCATAATTTCTCCTTTTGATGGAAGCTGTGAACCTCAGAATATCCGGCGTATTCCGGAAGATCTGACACCAAGAGCAAGCTGAACCCTGGATTCCAAAAGCATACGCTTGAAGGGCGTTTGATTCAACTATTCTTAGCTCTCCTCCTGGTTTGAGGAGGGGTGGATGCCGCTTCGGCAGACGGTGTGGTTCAAACGCTTCTGGCTCCCCTCCTGTCTTAGGGGGGTGGCAGCCGCTTCGGCTGACGGGGTGGTTGCTCTTAGCTCCCCTTCTGGTTTGAGGAGGGGTGGACGCGTTTCGCGGACGGGGTGGTCAGATAACGAGGTTAGCTTCTCCATCTACCGTTCCACCTAACGCCCACTTATTGTCCAAAGTGGGACGGCCTTAATGCTTCTGTCGTTGAGCTTACCCGGAAAAATCGTTCCACTTAGTGTTTTGAAAGACGTTAAGTGGAACGATTTTGGAAAATAACCGTAACCGCTTTATCTGCTTGACTTAGGAAAGAGAGAAAGGCCCTGAAGCGAATCGTCGACGCAACCTCTGACATATCCATACGAATTCGTTTTTCAAAGACCAAAATTAACCGATCAAAGTATGCAGATTGTTTCATCTGTTGTCAAGAATTTTGTGGATGCAACAAATACTGTGCCCCGACTGATGACCGTGAATGGGCAGACGATTGAATTAGACACATAATCTTAACCTCCGAGAGAAATTGGCCAGAAACCCGTTTGCAATAGCAATAAAAAGCAATATGCATTTTTTGCACATTGCTTCGGAACTAGATAATTTTTCTTTAGACGACAAAACAAGTTCATCTTTTATCCTTTGGCGAAAAGCGTAAGTTTATGTTGTGATTTCTTTCGGGCAATAAATATTGCCTTTTAGTGAAGCATTGCTTAAGGCGTGATCTAGC
>JANNGV010000614.1:0-17757 GCA_031404055.1 Chloracidobacterium sp. | reverse complement strand
CCATTTACTAGCCTGAAGAAAGGGATTAGTTTCAACTCGGTCACATTTTCTTACCCGGGATCGGCAATTCCTGTAATTAATGAACTTAATTTGTTTATTCCGGCGGGAAGCGTTGCGGCGTTGGTAGGTGTCAACGGGGCTGGCAAGAGTACTCTGATCAAATTGTTAAATCGCTTCTACGATCCGACGGGCGGCTCTATTGAATTTGACGGCATTGACCTGCGTAGGTTCGACACCAGGCAATTGAGACGCATGATGTCGGTCCTTTCTCAATTTCCGATGCAGTACCATGCTTTGGCCAGGGAAAATATTGCGCTCGGCGATCTGGATAACGAAGGATTGGAAGAAGACATCATTGCCGCCGCACGAGGAGCCGGAGCCCATAGCTTTATTACTAAGTTGCCCGAGCAATACGATACACTTCTGGGTAAGTGGTTTGTAAACGGGGCGGAATTAAGCGGCGGGGAGTGGCAGCGGCTTGCATTGGCGAGGGCATATTTCCGGCAAGCTCCAGTCGTCATCCTCGACGAGCCGACGAGCTTTATGGACCCCTGGTCCGAAGCGGATTGGTTCGACAGATTTCGCGAAATGGTCAACGGAAAGTCCGGAATCGTAATAACCCACCGTTTCACAATTGCAATGCGTGCCGACATCATTCACGTTATCGAACAGGGAAAAATAATTGAATCGGGTACGCATCGGGAGCTTCTGGAACGAGACGGTTTCTATGCCGCATCCTGGAAGGTGCAGATGCAAACGGCGGAAGAAAACCAGCCGACAACGGAGCGGTCGGTTTTTGTTAACAGTTCATTACTTTCGCAAAAGAGCGAAATCGTTGACACATTGGTTTGATCCATGAGTTGTTGAAAATGCCTGATCGATTAAGTAACCTCAACCACAATCTCGAAAACCAGCTGCTGATCGAGTGTTCACAGCGCTTCAGAACTTCCCAGCAAACAGACAGACTCTCACGTTTTTTTGAGTATTCCTTGGATTGGGACTATGTTTTGAACGTAGCGAGGAAAAACGCCGTCTTTCCGCTTGTCGGCCGAAATCTCCTGCAGAATTTCAGTCACTCACTACCGGCTTGTACAAAAGACTTTCTGACCAAACACCTTCAAACTCACCTTCGACGGAACATGTTTCTAACCGGTAAGCTGCTCGAGATCGTAGGGTCGTTCGATGCGAACAATATCTCAATTCTTCCCTTTAAAGGACCGCTTTTGGCAGCGCAAGTTTATGGCGACCTGAGTGCCCGACAGTATGTCGATCTGGATATCCTCGTTCAGCCTAAACAACTAGAATCAGCCGTCAAGTTATTGCAAGATGAGGGCTACACGCCTATCAGCAACATTGATTGGTTGAATAAGACCAATTGGCAACTACGCGACAAAAAAGACATCTATTTCCGAAGCGGAGACGGCTTGGTAAACGTCGAGCTGCACTGGAAACTTTCCGGCTCTCATTTCGCCTTGCCTTTCGAGATGAACGGACTGTGGGCAAGGTTGGAAAATTTTTGTTTGGCCAACGTAAACCTGAAAACGCTTCCGTTTGACGATCTGATTATTTATCTGTGCCTGCATGGTTCAAGGCATGGCTGGGAACAGTTCGGATGGATCTGCGATGTAAACGAATTGATTCTGTCCCGCTACGAAATAGACTGGGAGCAATTAATCGAAAAAGCCCGGCACTTAGGTTGCGAAAATGTCCTTGGCTTTGGATTGTATCTTGTCCACGAGTTTTTCGGACGCGAGTTTTCTTTCAGCGAGTGGGAGAAGATTAAGAACGACCCGATGTTTCTTACTTTTGCGAAAAGAATACGTTCACAACTATTCACTGAAAGCCATATCAGGATGGGTTTGGGCGACCGGTACGCATACCATTTGAAGCTGAAGGAAGATCGCCGGGATAAATGGAAGTTGCATTTTCATTATATTTTGTGGTATTTGAGAATAATCTTCACGCCGCGAACAATCGATACAAACGTGTTTAATTTCCCGCGGGCGCTCGAACCGCTTTACTACCTTATGCGTCCTCTAAGACTGTTCTACAATTACGCACTGAAGCCGAATAAGCGGAGTAGTTAACGGCAGAGCAAGTTGAAATTCAGAATGGGTATCGGTCATTAGAGCTATATTCCTTTTTTGGTGGCCAGATTTCATAAGCCATAAGTTGAGAGCATCTGAACAAACTATAAACAACGTGAACCGTCCGAAAGTTTTACTTTTAACATCTTCGCTATTAGTTGATCGCGTTTTCGTTCACACGAATTTGATCGAAACTCTGAACCGTTATGGCGAAACTATAGTGTGGGCTGTTTCACACGGAGACGATCAAAATTCCTCAGTCTGGGAAAATAGTCTGGCGAGGGTAGAGGACTTTCCGCATGTCGAACCATTCAAAGCGTTTCCGTATGTATACATGCGGCGTTTGAATGAATTTGTCTGGGATTTCCGGCATCAGATCGCAACTCGGATGAGTGTCGAACAACACATTCGGGATAAAAATCAACTAGCTTCGGTTCGTGCCCTAAAAATTCCAGCCCGGGCTCTGGCGATGTTCCATGCGGAACAATTACTGGAAAACCGTCTGGAAAAACTGCTTTTGAGTTATCCGCGTTCTGCCGAGGCGGAAAAACGCCTGCGCGAAATCCGGCCTTCGATCATCGTCGTTACGGGGGCGTTTCAATTCGAGCAGCCGGCGATTTTCGCCGCCGCTAAAAAGCTTGGCATTCCTACGCTCGCTTATATTCCCTCTTGGGACAATATAACTACGAAAAACAGGATGGTTTTTAAATACGACGGATATCTCGTCTGGTCTGAGCAGACGAAAAGAGAGCTTCACCAGTATTATCCAGCTTCGAAAGGCGCCCCGGTTTATGTCGTCGGAGCTCCGCAGTTCGATATATTTTTCCAAAAAGGCTTTTATGAAACGCGAGATAAATTTTGCCGTGGTCAAAATTTAGATCCCGAATTGCCGATTATCGTCTACGCTATCGGCTCACCGAATTTTTTGCAGGAATATCATGGTGCAGTCGAGCTGGCAAAGAGGATCGTTGCCGGCAAGGTGGGTAAGGTACAAATGTTGGTCCGCCCGCACCCGATTCACGATAACGCGGCGTTGAGCAAGGTTTTCGACCCATATGCCCCGCACGTTCGATTGCAGCGGACACACAACGCCGGGAAGGCTGTCGCCGAACGGACGCAGGATGAACGGCAGATTCGTGAATGGATAAACACTTTTCGCCATGCCGATGTATTGGTGAACCTTGCTTCGACCGTAACGGTTGATGCTGCGATTTTCGATTGCCCGGTTGTTAACCTGGATTTCGACCCGCAGCCCGGACAGGCCGATCAAAAGCTGATTAAAGATATTAACCATCTGTGGAACCACTTTAAGCCGGTAGCCGAATCGGGCGGCGTGCGACTGGTCAAAAATTATGACGAGTTGACCGCATCTGTCCTAAGTTACCTGCAAGATCCGGCTCTTGATCGCGAAGGCCGCGAGCGGATAGTGCGTCACGTCTGTGAATATGCTGACGGAAAATGCGGCGATCGAATGGCCCGGGCCGTGGCTGAATTCGCCCGACTCGAACCGCGAATGAATCCGAATGAATTCAGCTCCTCGGCTCGACTCGAAACAATCGTGCAGATTTAGGATCGAAATATTTGACCCGGCGAAAAAGGAATTCTGCCCAATTGAATTTTATGTCCATCGATAGTCCCAATTCAAATTTAAGAGTTATGGGGGAAACGCAAAACAATAGACTTCCTTTGAAAAGAACCCACCCGGAAATAAATTCAAAGAACATTGCAGTCGTCATTCCTCGCGGCGAGGTTATTCGCAATTTCATACACAGCGGGGCGTTGGATGCGATTGCGGAGGAAGCTGACGTTTCCTTGATCTCAGTCTTGTTCGACGACGAAATGAACCGCCGACTGGCCGAAAAATACGGCGACGTTCACCTGCTAAAGGAGTATCGTGAACGTTGGCTGGTAAGGTTCGAGCGCGAAATTTTAGAGACCGCACACAATCGCTGGTTGTGGTCCCCAGCATCACGTTCGCGTGTCCGTCTGCACGACGCAGCCGCCGTCACCTTTCGGCAAAAATTTGTCCGCGCGACAAAAAAAGCCGTTAGCCGGCCAATAGCTAATCGGATTGGAGTGAATGCTCTTTCTAATATCGAGCGCTTCTCTAGCCATCTTCTCAAAACGACCGATGAATATTTGAACCTGATGAAAAAACTTCAGCCGTCGCTGGTTTTTAACGGTTCGCACGTTCATAGCCGCGTCGCTACGCAAGCCGTTCAAGCGGCGCAATGGCTGAAAATTCCGACGGCTGCTTTTATTTTCAGCTGGGACAATCTGACTTCGCAGGGGCGCATAATGCTGCCATACGATTATTTCCTGGTTTGGAACGAGCACTTGAAAACTCAGCTTCTAGAAATGTACCGACGAATTCGTCCCGAACAAGTCTTCGTTACGGGAACCCCGCAGTTCGACTTTCATTTTCGTCCGGAGTTTTATAAAACGCGCGAAGAATTCTGCACTGAAGTTGGTGCAGATCCGAAACGGCCGGTAGTTTTCTATACGACCGGAATGGCGAACCATATGCCAGGCGAGCCTGAGTTAGTAGAAGAAATCGCTAACATCTTGCGCGAAACAGGCGGCGCAAATCCGCCGCAGCTTCTGGTCCGTGTATATCCGAAAGATTTGACGGATCGTTTCGAGCCTTTGAAAAAAAACCGGCCCGATATTCTGTTCCAACGGACGGTTTGGGAAAAATCGTGGCTGACGCCGAAGTATGAAGATTCTTTTGGCCTGATCAACGCCCTGCGGCATTGCGCCATCGGAATCAATATTGCTTCGACTGTTTCGCTCGAACTGTGCATGTTCGATAAGCCGGTGATAAACGTCGGCTACAACCCGCAAAGTGTTCCCGCCAAAGAACACCGGTTCGCCGATTTTTACGAGTTCGACCATTATCGCCCGCTCGTAAAAAGCGGAGCGGTTGAAGTCGCGGAGAACTCGCGTCAGATGCGCGAAATGATCGAAAATTATCTGGGCCGACCGGAGCATCGGAGAAACGAGCGAAAAGGGCTAATCGATAGGATGTTCGGCTCGACGCTTGACGGAAAATCGGCACAGCGGGTAGCGGAGACCTTATTGAAACTCGCTGGGCGCACGGGTGCGAAAGTTTGATATGAATCATCCGCAACCCAAAGTTTCGATCGTCACGCCCACTTTCTTACGTCCGGCCGAAACCCTCGGCCTGCTCGCGAACTTAGCTGGACAGACGCTTATGCCGTTTGAAGTGATACTGGTTGACGGCGCGGCCGCCAAAGAAATGGCTACAGAATGCGCTGTAGAACAAGTGATAAACGATTTTCCGTTTCAAGTTCGCTATCTCCGAAAAACGGGCGGTACCGCCATTCAGAGAAACGCCGGGATCGAGCTGGCAGCCGGCGATTTTATCGCCCTCGTAGACGATGATGTGCGACTGCAGGAAAGCTTTCTTCGGGCTATCGTCGACGTCTTCACGTCCGATACGGCGCAAAAAATAGGCGGAATCGTCGGCTATCGAACGGGAGGGCATTTCTCAGTCGAAACTTCGGCTCGCTGGAAATGGTACAAGCGTTTGAGACTGCTGACCACATTCGAACCCGGACGGTATGATTTCAACTGTGGTTATCCGATCAATAATTATCTTCAACCGCCGTTTGAAGGTGTTCGTCCGGTCGATTTTATGACTACAGCCTGTGCGGTATGGCGGCGTCAAGTTTTCGAAGAGGGTTTAAGATTTCATCCTTTTTTCACGGACTACGGCGTTTTGGAAGACGCACATTTTTCGCTCCGCGCCGGCCGCCGCTGGGAACTTCTTCAGTGCGGCGAAGCTCTCTGTGAAGAATTGAATTCACCTAACGGTCGTGTCAACCGCCGACGTATCGGTTACAAATGCGTCGTCAATTATTATTTCGTTTTTCAGGACATTGTAAACCCGCTATCGACTGCTCAAAAATTTCGTTTTTGGCGGTACCAATCGTTCGAATTCTTGCGGGTCGCCGCATCTGCTACCCGTCGCCGCCGAAGGTGCGATTTAGAGGAGATTCTAGGCCGAATCGAAGGCGTCTTTGCGGTTTTGCGCGGTGCGGCTTTTTCTAAAAAATGATCGTTCTATTCGTTTTATGAAGTTGGCCGTTGTTTCACACAAAGTCTGCTGGAGTTCGCCCGAAGCACCCGGATTTTATCGCACCGACGGCGGTTTCCCCTTACAGATCAAAGCTATTTCCGAATTATTTGACGAAACTCGCGTCGTCGTACCGTGTGAGGTCATGCTCGATGAAAAAGGCGTTTCGCCGCTAATCGGGAACAATCTGCAAGTGTCGCCATTGTCCGTTCCAAAGGGCCGAGACTTTCGACGGAAAATAGATATGCCGTTTTGGCTGCTAAAAAATGGACGGCACATCTGGCGGGAGATTCGACGAGCAGACGCGGTTCACGCACCCATTCCCGGTGATGTCGGAACGATCGGGATGCTGTTTGCACTGGTTTTGCGAAAACCGCTTTTTGTTCGGCACTGCGGCAACTGGCTGGTTCCGCGTACCGTCGCCGAGCATTTCTGGAAATGGACGATGGAGCGCTTTGCGGGCGGGCGTAATGTGATGCTGGCAACCGGTGGAACCGACAACCCGCCGTCGGAAAAAAATCCGCATGTTGAATGGATCTTTTCCACCTCGCTGAGGCGCTCACAGATAGCCGCCGGCAGACCGCTGAAATTGCCCGATGATGGCGGATTGAAACTTCTTGCCGCCTGTAGGCAGGAAGAGGGAAAGGGAACGGACATCGTTATCAAAAGCTTGCCGCTGATCCTAAAAAAATTTCCGGGAGCGACGCTCGAAGTTGTAGGTGGCGGTTCGTTTGTAAATGATTTAGAAGCATTGGCCGAACGATTAAATGTACGGAATAAAGTTTTCTTTCGCGGCAAGGTCGAGCAGATGAAGGTTATCGAGACAATGAAAAAAGCGCACGTGTTTTGCTTCCCGACACAGGCTTCCGAAGGCTTTCCTAAAGTCGTGCTCGAAGCTCTAGCCTGCGGCTTGCCGGTCATTACAACAAAAGTGTCGGTTCTGCCGCAGCTTATCGGCGAAAACTGCGGCGTACTGCTCGAAGAGCCAACGGCGGAAAATTTGGCGGCGGCGGTCGAAATTGTTTGTGCGGACGCGGAGACATACGCGCGTTTGTCTGCCGCCGCCGTCGCGAAAGCACAGCTTTATTCCTTGGAAAACTGGCGCGATTCAATCGGTGAAACGCTTCGAAGGTCATGGAAGGTCGGCTCTTTGTCATCGCTCACAGGGTCGACGCAAGTTTTTTAAACCATCCTGATGAGAGTTTGTTTTGTAGTCGGAACATTGGCGCGGGGCGGGGCGGAAAAACAGCTCGTTTTTATGCTCAAAGCCCTGCAAAAACTGGGAACAACCGCCGAAGTCTTGTGTCTAACAAAGGGTGAATCATATGAAGACGAAATACGAGGCGCCGGCGTAAACGTTAGGTACGTCGGCAAATCGAAAAATCGTGTGTCACGACTCTGGAAAGTAATCCGGACAATTCGCGAAACTCGTGCAGATATTGTTCAAAGCTCGCATTTTTACACGAACATTTACGCTGGAGCCGCAGGCAGACTTCTTGGCGTTCCCAGTATCGGGGCGATTCGCAGTGATTTAAGCTACGAACTTGATAGCCACAAGTTTACGGGTACTTTGCAACTTTCCCTGCCCGAAGTTTTAATAACTAATTCGGATATCGCTCGTCAGCGCCTGATCCGGCGCCGGGTTGACTCGAAAAAGATCCAATTCGTTCGTAACGTAGTCGAAGTTAAAAATGGCCGGACGGAAAACGGCTCGCACAAAGGGTTGAAGATTCTTTTCGCTGGAAGACTTGACGAAAATAAAAGGCCGGAGCGTTTTGTTCGTCTCGCGTCGATCCTGACCGATCGATTTCCGCGTGTTCCTCTACAATTCGAAATAGCGGGCGACGGAGAAAAGCGAAACGAACTTGAAAGTACTGCTGAGCTTCTGAACCTAGGACCTGACAAGCTGAAGTTTCTTGGTGACTGCGTTCAAATGAATAACATTTACAGCGGTGCCGACATTCTTGTTTCGACGTCAGACCGCGAAGGAACACCAAACGTGGTGCTGGAAGCGATGGCTCATGGCCTGCCAGTGGTGGCGACCGCAGTGGGCGGGACGAAGGAAATCCTCGATGTCACGCGTGGGTTTTTGGTACACCCAGGTGACGAGGACGCACTAGTCAAAGCAACCACCGTATTGATCTCAGATAAGGATTTGAGACTTCGCCTCGGAGCCGAAGGCCGGCGATACGTCAGTGAGAATCATTCGCTCGAAAATCTGCAAGAGCATCTTCACGAGATTTACGAAGGACTCATTTCCGCGAGTCGAACTCGAGGCAATTACCCGCCTAGGAAAAGTCGACAAGAATCATATGAATCCTGAGGTCACTTTGAAACGCGTGGAGTTGAAAGATCTACCCTCGATAGCGCGCGTGCATCTGGTTTCATTTCCCGACAGTGCCTTGACGAAACTCGGTCCGACAATCGTGGAACTTTACTATCGATGGCAACTGACCGGCCCGCACCAAAAAGTTAAAGCGACCGGGGCGTTTGTTGCGGATGAATGCGCCGGATTTTCTTTTAGCGGAATTTTCAACGGAAGCACGACGGGGTTTATTCACACGTACAAAACACCTCTGATAAAGGCCGTCCTGAGCCGTCCCCTGCTTGTTTTTAATCCTTTATTCCTCAAGCGTTTTAGTGAAGGCGTTCGACTGCTGGCACGGTTCGCAAAGAAAGGGTCGGGACCAAAAACCGACGGGCTACGGTCCGCCCCAAACTACGGGATACTCTCGATCGCTGTGTCCCCGCAGTTCCAAAAATTAGGTATCGGACAGTTATTAATGCTTGACGCCGAAAACGAAGCCTTCGAATATGGCTGTCGAGAAATTTGCCTGACCGTTCACCCCGATAACACAAAAGCTGTTCGATTTTACGAAAATCAGAACTGGCAAAAATTCGCTCCCAGCAGTCTGTGGAACGGGGCAATGATTAAAACCTTAAGGTAAATGAGCCGGCAATATGCACTAAATCTCATAATGAATCCAAGAAAGGTGCACATCTGCTTTGTCGGAAACATGTTGGGGCGTAATAGCGGTTACGTGACAACACAGGGGCAGATTGTTGCCGACTTGCTCGCGGCCGAAGGCGTTCGGGTAACATGTGTTTCCTCAAAAATAAACCGTTTTCTACGCTTGGCTGAGATCATAGCGACGATCGTAAAAAATCATAGAAATTTCGATGTCCTTGTTCTTGAAGTATATAGCGGCTTGGGTTTGATAATCGCGGACGTTGCCGGGCGGTTCGGCAAAATGTTTAGGCTGCCTTTGATTATGGTTCTGCATGGGGGAAATCTGCCCGAATTTATTGAACGGCATTCGCGCTGGACGAAAAGGGTTCTAAACCGCGCCGATTCTCTCGTAGCGCCATCGGCCTTTCTGGCGGAAAGAATCGGGGCTTTCGGCTATCAGATCACGCAGATCCCAAATGTAATCGACCTCGACAATTACCCGTTTCGAGAGCGCGGCCGAATCAAACCACGCCTGATCTGGATGCGAAGTTTTCATTCTATCTACAACCCGGAAATGGCAATCGAAGTTCTCGCGGAATTGCGCCGGAGTTTCCCGCAGGCGACACTGACTATGGCGGGCGTAGACAAAGGGCTGGAAGACAAGATCAAGCGAATGGCCGATGATGCCGGTTTATCCGACGCAGTCCGGTTTCCAGGATTTCTCAACGCGACGGAAAAGTCGCTTGAGTTTGCCGCCGCCGATATTTATCTGAACACAAACCGCATCGACAACATGCCTGTTTCGGTCGTCGAAGCCTGCGCTTTCGGTCTGCCGGTTGTGGCGACCCGCGTTGGCGGACTTCCCTATTTGATTAAACACCGCGAAAACGGTTTGCTTGTTCCAAATGAAAATGTCAAGGCAATGACCAGCGCTATTAAGGAACTACTCGACAATCCCGATTTGACGCGAAGCATTTCGCTTGGGGCGCGGCGGTTGGCGGAAAGATCGGCCTGGACGCGTGTTCGCCTTGATTGGGAAGAAATACTGTCGAAAGTTTTGCGCCCTAGTTCTGAGACAAGCAAAAAGATTTTAACAAAAACGAGTATTTCCTCCGAAAACCTGAAGGCGTAATTTTTTGGCCGTGGTTAAAGTCTTCTATTTCATAAAAACCAGTCAAAATGAGCGACAGCAAATTACTGCAAATTTATCATCGGCTGCCGCCTCCGGCCCGTTCGGCGATAGCTAGCCTGCGCGGCTATTATTTGAATTACTCGCGTTACGGTGCGGAAACCGAAACGAAAGTCGCACAGGCGTTGGAGAGAGAATTTTGGAGTCGTGGAGAATTGGAGGAATGGAGGAATAATCGTCTTGCCCATATTCTCGAACGTTCCGCGACCAAAATCCCTTATTACCGTCAGCAATGGGAGACGGCAGGCAACAGCAACAGTGATCCCTGGCGAACTCTCGTCAACTGGCCGGTTTTGAGAAAGAATGCGCTGAGGGGCAATAAAGATGATTTCTTGGCCGACGACTTAAATCCGAAGCACCTGTTTTTGGAACACACCAGCGGAACGACAGGAACGCCGGTTGAGTTCTGGAGCGACCGTGCCACCTTGCAATCATGGTACGCGCTCGCCGAGGCTCGCTGGCGACGCTGGTATGGCGTTTCACGCCGCGACCGGTGGGCAATTATCGGCGGGCAGCAGGTTGTCCCATTCAGACAGGAAAAACCGCCTTTCTGGGTCTGGAACGCCGGACTGAACCAGCTTTACATGTCGGCGCTTCACATTAAGCCCGATTTTCTATCTCATTATCTCGATGCCATTCGTCGTTACAAAATTGTCTATCTTTACGGATA
The DNA here is from genome assembly GCA_031404055.1 of Chloracidobacterium sp. Lineage (GTDB taxonomy): Bacteria > Acidobacteriota > Blastocatellia > Pyrinomonadales > Pyrinomonadaceae > OLB17. The sequence continues at coordinate 6,762 of JANNGV010000614.1, read as the reverse complement.
CTCTTCGTCACTTTACTGGCTTGCACTTGCGGCGTTGGAGAACAAGGTAACTCTAGATCTGAAGGTCGTGCTTACTAATGCGGAACCTTTGTACGATTTTCAGCGCGAGGCGATGCGAAAGGCGTTCAATTGTCCAGTTCGCGAAACCTACGGTTTGTGCGAGATGGTATGTGCAATGAGCGAATGCGAATTTGAACGAATGCATCTTTGGACCGAGGCCGGGGTCGCTGAACTTCTCGATGAAAATGACCAACCGGTTAAACCTGGCGAGGTCGGCAGGCTCGTCTGCACCGGACTTTTGAATGAAGCGATGCCTCTTGTCCGCTATGAAGTGATGGACGAAGCGCGATTTGCGCCGGCGGATTACCAATGCCCGTGCGGACGCGGTCTGCCGGTTGTCGATAAAATTTTGGGACGGCTCGACGACACGATCATCACCAAAGACGGCCGCAAGCTCGCTCTCCTCGACATCGTTTTCGGGTCGCATCTGCACATTAAGGAAGCTCAAATCGTTCAGGAAAGTCTTGATCTGATACGTGTCCGGGTGGTCCCAGCAAACGGCTGGAGCGAGGCGGATAGCCGCGAGATCAAAGCTGCCATGCTCGAGCGATTGGGCGAAACCGAAATTCGCGTCGAGGTTGTAGACGAGATTGAACGCACGTTTGCCGGAAAACTGCGCGTGATGGTTTCCAAAATCAATTCTGGGCATCAGCCTGCCAGATAAATTGGCGAATAGTGGTTCGGGCATAACTAACTCCAATGTCGAAATTCTGTTTTTATCACGGCAACGACGTCAATGTTATTGATCGTCTGCGCCAGTCGGCGATTTTTTGCTGGGGAGACGCTGAAGAGTCCGTCCTCGATTCGTTCCACCTGTTCGTCGCCGCCGATGATTACCGCCGTTTTCATTGCCGGACGACAACGCTGATCGGAACCATTTCCGGCTATGCTCAAAGCAATAATAGTCTGAATTACGAGTCACGTTTCGCGGAATTCTTCTCCGAAATAAGCGATGGAAAATGGCCGCTTGGCGATGAATGGACCGGGAGTTTTGCTGCGGCTGCGTATGCGTCGGTAAACGAAGAAATTACCTTGTGCAATGACGTGATCGGGCATTTTCCGCTCTACTACGCTTACGCCGGGAACGGATTTATCGGCGGCACAAGTCTGATTGCGTTGGGCCGCAGCATCGGTTGCGAAGCGGACGCGGTCGGCGTATTGCAGCGAATTACCGTGCCATTTTGCAACTACGGGCGGCGCACTCTGCTTAAAAACGTTTTCCGACTCATGCCCGGTGAGCGTTTAAAGTGGAAACCGATGGAGACGGAGGTGCGGCGCGAATATGACAACACGTTATGCGGGGCGATAGTCGATACGGATCTGAACACCTCAGCACGGAAAGTTTGGGATTGTCTGCACAATGAGATCACGACGGCTATCGGCGACGGCCAAAAACTTTCGGTTGCGACGAGTGGTGGCTGGGACAGTCGGCTGATTCTCGGCGGCATTCCAAAGAAATTATCAATCAATTGTTTGACTTACGGCGGCAAGGAGCTTTACGAAACACGCGTCGCCCGCCGTTGTGCCGAAGCAATCGGAGCCTCGCATGAATGTTTTCCGATTGAAGAAAAGTACTTTCCTTCGCGTAGCCAAATCGAAACGTTGATAAAAGAAACTGAATCCGCCAATTACTTCGAGTGGTTCGGAATTATCGAAAAGGCGAGATCGGGCGCGAAAGTTCCCCTTCTGCTCGGCGATTTATGCGAAAGCATCGATGGCCGGTATATGACGCAGTTTTCGACTAAAAAGGCGCGGATCAATCTATTTTTGCGTGAAATGACTGGCAAACGCGAAATATTCGAAGAATCTGGCGAGGAAGTCTTCGATCTTTGGTGCAATGAAAAAACGACCGAAATAACGACTGCCCTGTTGGCAAATTTGAAATATTTATCCGCCGAATTAAAGGGCTCGCTTACGGAAAAACAAATCGCGGTTGAAATTGCGGATGATTTGAAAATCAGTTTCGCGCGGGTAAGCGACAACGCCCCGCCATTTTCAGCTATGTATGACGAATTGTTTATCTGGTTTCACCGTATACGTTTTTTGCTCGGCAATCAAATAAACTGGCTTAGCTCGGCGTTTCACCCGGTAAGTCCCGGTTTGTCGATACGTTTCCTGCGGTTCATCACCACGATTCACCCCCGGCAAAGGATCAGAAAACGGCTAATGAACGCAATCATCGATTTGCCTGAATTTGATGAGCTGTCTCGTATACCATCCGCGCAGATTCCTTTTGTATCTTCGCGCACTCCCGGTTTAATTAGAGATGTTTTATGGGGTTTGCGATCAGGTATGGACCAGATGCTGATAAAAAGAAGCCTTAAAAACAAAAACATTAACGGCCGTCAGCGGGTTCTACCGTCGCTCGATTATGTCAAAGAATATCGTAGGGACACGACCGCCAAGAATGTCGAAGGCTGGTTTTCCGGTAGATTTATCGAAGGTGGCGATTACCTTAGAATCGTCCGGGAACGCGCCGAGCTTGATACCTGGACGCTGATAAATGTCGACGTCGCGGCCCCGGCAAATGTCAGCATTATTCTGGACCTTTGCCGTGCCGAATCGCATCGTGCGGCAGCTAAAACCGACTCCGTCGCGGTTATTTGCAGCTAATATGATGGAACTATTACAAAAGCCGCGAATTCAGGCCCCGTGCTGGAGGGCGTGAACGAAAGCCCGATCGGCGTTGCGACGCCCAGACCCGACATCGGCAAACTTATCGTCATGCCAGGAGAATAAATTTGATTGGAAAGAGCTGGCGTGCCGAAATAATCCTGCACATTGCGAACTTCAAATCGCTGTCCCGCAGTTAACCCGGCATTTGCCAAGTTCACGGTGACGGTGCTGCTCAAATCCCAGTTGAATACGGTTACGTTCGCTCTTCCCGCTTCGTAAATATTGGCACGGACGATGATTTGCTTTCCCGTTGGTCTGGTGGCGTTGAACGTGCTGTTGGCGTCAAAACCGGTTGCCTGCTTCCACTCATCAAAGTCGAGCGCGCCGCCGCCGCCGCAAGACCCTGTTGCACCGAACGCGTAGAACGGGGCGCGTTTTTGTTCGGTGGGACAATTCAAGATTGCCGCCGGAGCAAAATACGTGTTGTTATTCCACGTGTAGGCGGAGTTTGTGCCCCTGAGGAATGCTACTTTACCAGATGAACCTTCATGCTGGTAAAATGTGTTCCCCGTCACCAGAACGTTGCTCCAATAATTGAACGTCAGGGCATCACTCGGTTCTGCAACGTAATTGTTTCTTACTACCGCGTTCGTATTGCCGCCAGCAGGATTGCGGCCGAGCCAGATACCGGGAATTTCCACCTCCGTACCTGGCTTGTGGTACAGGTTCGAATTAATGATCGAAACATCGTTTGAAGGAGTATCATCGCTGCCGACTTCGAGATTGCCGTAGCGGCGATTGATTCCGTTCGGAAAAGATGTTGGATTTCCGGGGAAGTAACCCGGCGAGCCATTATTAAAGCTGATAATGCCGTCGAAGTATACGCCGTTAGCATGGCCCAGACTCGCTCCGTAAGCCTTCATTCCGAGAGCAAAATTGTTAAAGCTGATTACGTTCGATATCGTTTTTCGACCGGTATCATTCTGAATGTACAGTCCGTGACCGTGCGGACGGTCGCTTGCCACATGTCCATTGTTGTAAATGATACAGCCGTATACTTCGGTGTTGGCTGCGCCTTCGGTTAGGAAAAATCCGTCGAGATTGTCATGAACGACAAGGTTGATAAACTTCAGGTCATCGCCCACCACGTTAATTCCGTCCCCGTCACGGAGAAAACCGCCCTGTCCGCTAGTGATGACGAAACTGCGCTCTGGATTTGAATTAAGCAATTCAAAATCGCGGTAGATGGTGTTGCTGCCGTTAACCTGAAATCCCGTTCCATAGAGTTTTGCCGGAGCTCCTACACTATGGGCGACGGGAGCAGTTCCGCCCCAGCCGCGAATAATCCTGTACGAGCCGTCAGTGTTAGCAACGTTTATCTGTACCCATTCGCTATCGATATAAACGGTGTTTCCGGGCGTAAAGCGAACGCTTCCGTTAAAGCTCACCGTCGAAGCGGCCAATGGCCCGGCGGCACTCAACGGCGTAGAAGTGGTCGTCGTGTAGTGGCCGTCTATCCTCGCCCATTCACCCGGATAGCTTCTTAAAGTTGCTCCGACCAGATTGCTGATAAATTTGCCGCGATACGTGCCGCCCCGAAGATAGATGGTCCTGCCCTGCGTCGCGGACGAAGGCTGGCTCAGGCCAGCCTGTAAATCCCACGGATTCGCCTGGCTTCCATTCCCGCTCGGTGAGCCGTTGGCGGAGACATAGAGCGAATTTGGTAGCGGAGTAGGAAAAGGGTTCGGTTGCGTCGTAAAGCCTGCCAGGACAACTAGCGTGGTCGTTTGGTTATTACCGGATGCGTCGAAGGCCTTGGCCTGTAAGATATGTTTTCCATTCGCGGTTGCATTCCAGTTGAAATTAACTATAACAGTGGGCAGATTGGGCACCACATTGTTTGTCGAAATCAGAACCTGGTCGATCCATAGTTCTATGCGCGTTATACCCAAGTCATCGATCGCCTCCACCAAAAGCGGAACTTGCACAGAGGTACGAGAATAATGACGAAGCCCAATGAATCTAACTGTCGGAGCGCTGTCGACAGCCATTGATAGCTGCGGGTTGGCCGCACTGGAAACGGAGGCTTGCAATACGAAAAAAGTAGTTAAGAAGAAAAATAACGATGCAACTTTTCTAAAATTCAGCCAAGCGTACATAGGCATAAGACCTTAGATTCCTCGAAAAAACTAAACCTGCTTGTTGTGGGAGGGAATAGGATTTTGGTGTGGGGGTTTCGGCTATCGGCCAAGTTGGCTATAGCGTCGTCTTTTTGGTTAGACGCAGTGTTTGGTACATCTATATTTAACCCTACGAGAGGGACGAAAGTCAACAAAAAATTCTCGCAAATAATTTCTTAGCATATATAAGTATTAGGGGCGTTATCGTTGCCATTGATTGTGGAATCAAGGGTATTCTCGATCGAACCGGTCTATTGTGTTAACCGACACATAGCCCCTTAATGCCACATCAAACTGTCTGTCTGCCAGATTTCTTACATTCGACAAACTGTTATCAATAAATAGCCCTAAATAATCAAGAAGGCGTGTTACCAGAATTTCAGTTGAGCTGGACATTCTAGTGCCTGTTTTTGGGACAAAAACGGAGTCCTGGAAAGGCAGTATTTGTCAAAGTTTTTCCTAACTTATTAGTACGTCGCGGGTTCGCCCGATCGAATCAATCTTCGGACAAAAACTTATGCAAAGCACTTTACTTATTGAAACTCGTGGTACTTCCAATGGCAAAATGCCCGTTAAGGTTCCTTTTTTCCGGCCGCACGTCGGCGATGAGGAGATAAATGAGGTCGTCTCAACGCTGCGCAGCGGCTGGCTAACGACGGGCCCAAAGGTGAAAGCCTTTGAACGAGAGTTTGCGAACGCCGTCAACGCAAAACATGCGGTTGCGCTGAATTCCTGCACCGCAGCCTTGCATCTTGCCGTGGACGCCATCGGCCTCCGCGAAGGTGAAGCGGTTTTGATACCTACGATGACATTCGCGGCAACCGCCGAGATAATTCTTTATAAAAAGGCGGTCCCAGTTCTTGTAGATTGCGACCCGGTCACCGGCAATATGGATCTGGCTGATGCGGAGCGGAAGATTGGGGAACTCAAACGACGCCGACTCCCGTACTTGCGTGGCCGGGATCTTAAAGTCGTCGGCATGATTCCCGTGCATGTCGGGGGGTACATGATGAATGTCGACGAGATAAAAGCGTTCGCGAGAACTCATGGTCTCTGGATCATCGAGGATGCCGCTCACGCGTTTCCCTCAGCATGGCGAGCGAATTCCGGCGACCGATGGCACTTTTGCGGGGACGACACCGCACTCGTCACGTGCTTTTCGTTTTACGCCAATAAGACGATAACAACCGGTGAAGGGGGAATGGCGGTGACTAGCAGCAAAAGTCTCGCCGACAAGATTCGCCTTATGTCCCTTCACGGTTTGTCTCATGACGCTTGGGGAAGATTTTCAGGTGGCGGAAACTGGGATTATCAGATCGTTCAGCCCGGCTACAAATACAACTTAACCGATATCGCCGCTGCGATTGGCTGTCACCAACTGACCCGAGCCGAAGAAATGAGAAAACAGCGAGAGGCTGTCGCGGAATTTTACTTATCATCGTTAACCGAAGTACTCGAGATTTGTCTACCTTTGAGTGACGAGAATCGAATACATTCCTGGCACCTGTTCCCTATTCGTTTAAAGCTTGAAAGCCTGGAAATTGACCGTAATGAGTTTATCGAACAACTCAAAAAGAAGGGCGTGGGATGTTCGGTCCATTGGCGCCCGCTTCATATGCATCCGTTGTACCGCGAGCGGCTCGGTTGGAGCGAAAACCATTTTCCGGCCGCCACTCAACTTTGGAAAGAAATTATCAGTCTGCCCATCTTTTCGTCGATGACTTTCGAGGAAATGGTCCATGTAGCTGAAACAGTTAAAGAACTTTGTGCCGCGTACAAGGTGAATAATGTATCGAGAGCCGCTTAATGACAAATAAACGCCGCCGTCAAGGGCTTCCAAGAGTGATAGAGATCGGTTTAGCCGTAGCAGGGCTGACTGCTGCTGCGCCGATCCTCGCTTTGTCCG
>JANNGV010000613.1:0-2879 GCA_031404055.1 Chloracidobacterium sp. | reverse complement strand
CCTTCGGCGTCGGAATCGTTGAACAGGAGGCCGCTGCCGACCGGCACCACGAGCGTGGTGTCCTGGTTGGCGTCGTAGGTATCCGCCACGGCGGCCGGCGCGTCGTTCACCGCCGTGACCGTGATGGTCACGGTGGCGATGCCGCTGGTGGCGACGCCATCGGTGGCGCGATAGGTGAAGCCATCCGTGCCGACGAAATTCGCGTTGGGCAGGTACGTGAAGCTACCATCGGCGTCGAACGACAAAGTGCCGTTGGCCACGTCGGCGATCACTTCGGCGGTGAACGGGTCGCTCTCCGGATCGGTGTCGTTGGCGCCCAAAACGCCGCTGACCTCGTTCACGTCGAGTAGCGTGTCCTCAGCAACGGAGTAAGCGTCGTTAACCACATTCGGCGGCGCATCGACCTCGATCGCCACGGTCGTTTCGTTCCCCGACACGTCGCCATCATTGGGTCATCAAGGCCAAGCTGCTTGTAAAACAACTGTCCTTCGTGGATTAGCAGTCCGGCATCGACGACACCTTTCAGCACCGCATCGATGATCTCGTCAAAGGCCACGACAACGTATTCGAAATTCGGATTGTAGAGCTTCAACGCCAGAAACGCGCTCGTTAGCTCGCCCGGAATCGCGATCTTCATGTCAGAGATATCCTCTGGCTTGCGCGGCTCTTTTGATACAAGGATAGGCCCGTATTTATCGCCGATGCTCGCACCATGCGGGAGCAACGCGTACTTGTCCGAAACATATGCATACGCGTGAAACGAAACAGCCGTAACGTCAAAAACACCGTTCTTCGCGTCTTCGTTCAGCGTTTGAATGTCTTTGAGAGTGTGTTCGAACTTCAAACCATCTGTTTCCAGTTTGTTTGTTGCAAGGCCGTAAAACATGAATGCGTCGTCCGAATCCGGTGAGTGGGCGACGGAGATGGTCTTCATTTGGGGTTTTGCTCCGATATTTACTGACATAAAATTAAAGGTGACTATAGAAAACTGCTGTGTCGTAGGATAATTCTATTTTACCGCTTTCGGCGTGTTTCGCAAATATGTCACGCAGGTCTTCCGTCATCCGCTGATATTTTTCATCGGTCTCAGCCGGCATGTATGACGAGGAGAGAACGCGGCCTTTTATCCCGTCAAAATCGAAGATCTGCCGGTTTTCAAATGTCTCCTGACGATAATCGCGCTGAAAAAAATCAGCCAGCCTCCCTTCGTTAATATTGTCGTGACGAACTTTTGAATAGTCATTTGCGAACTTTAAAAGAAATTGCTCATATTCAATGAGAAAAGGCGTGGTGTTAAGCTGCCGCTCATTCCAGATCAACGCGGCAAAGCCGTTTTCTTTTAGTATCCGTTTAAATTCAGACCGCGTTTTTTCCGGATCAAACCAATGAAAAGCCTGAGCGGCGACTACGCAATCAACCGAGCCGTCCTTTAACGTAGTGTTTTCAGCGGTTCCGTTTATGCTGCGGAACTTCGGGAAATCGCCAAGAAATTTTTCCCCGGCTGACCGCATCGCGTCGTTCGGCTCCACGCCAAAAACCTCGTTGCCGTTTTCAAGAAACATCTTCGAAGAAATTCCTGTTCCCGAACCGATATCGGCGATAACCGACTCCAGCCGCAAGTCCATTTCCCCACGAAATAGATCCAGGACGCCCGGCGGATAACCGGGGCGATACCTAATATAATTATCAACTCGGTTTGAGAAACGCTCGACGGTATTCATCTTCTAGAGTTCTTTGAAAAACGAATTTTATCAATCCTGATCGAATCCTTTTTTTTCGTTCTTGTTCACCTTATTCCGTGGTTTCTTTTTTTCTTACCACCCGAAAAATACGAACAAAGCACGATGAGAGAATAAAAATGTAGCATCTTCTAATCACCCGCGATAAAAGCGACCATCTTCCAAACACCGCGTTTCTTTTCGAATCCGGCCCGGTAGTCGATCGGGCTGCGGACAAACTCGGACTTTACGAATCCCGACAGGCCGCCCAGCGTTCTCACTTTTTGCCAACCCGACACCTTGCCCACTAGATCAACCTCGCTCTTGACAACGTTGTATGACAATTGGCCGATGATCTTAGACCCGCTGTCCGGCGATTCCCTGAGATTTACATTCGAGCCAAAGATGACAAAATGCTCGAACCCGTCAAGATCTTCGGGGAACGAATCAAATGAATACGGTGCATAAAATAGGTTTGTCCGTTTGCCTTTCTCGCGAACAAAAGAACCGCCATTTTTGATCACCGTCAGGAACTCTTTCCAGAACTGCGTGTTTTTAGACTCGATCTTCCAGATCGTCTTGAAGTCGGCAATCCCCTGGTCGCCGCCGAAACTCAAATTTATCTTTGGATCGAGGATCCCTAAAATGTACTTGGCATCGCGACGCTCGGCGGCGGCGATCAGCTTGACGCGAAAAGCCATGAACGAAGGTTCGAGGTTCGCTTCATCGACCGGTTTTACGTAGCGCTCCTGACTAAAGCCCGCCGAAACGCATAAGCCGAATACCAAAAATATCGCAAAAGGCTTCATATCAATTATTCGCTTGGAACCTCTTCACCAGTCCACTGCGACTTGCTCGAATGCGGAATATCGAACTGATCGAGAATGCGAAAACACAGGTGATCGACCAATTCTTCGATGCTCTTCGGCCGCCCGCCTGTTTGGCATCGATCCCGATGGCTCCGACTCAAAGTTTCTGGTGCCGCCCCGCCGGGTGAGCAAGGGCGGTCTTGGCGAGGACGTGGTGCAGATCGCTGATCGGGTCATTGATTTCCTGCCCGACGATCCACAGCACATCCTGATGCAGTTCAATGCAGACGATGTCCGCCTGCCGCGAATTTACCGTGTGAACGTCAATACGGCCCGGCGCGCGCTGGTAAAA